>JBIILL010000088.1:0-4620 GCA_044232665.1 Candidatus Planktophila sp.
TTGGCGCGCTAGGCGTCCTGTTTCAAAACGAATTTCTCGTTTTCCGAATTTTCCGTTATCAATAATTGCAACGGCTGACTGAACCTCTTGACCCTCCATGGGTCCTCCTCTTTGTAGATTGAAAGGCGCGACAAAATTATCGAACCTTGTTATCTGCCAAGAGAATGAATCTCCGATCGAAGTTCACGCGTGAAGATATCCAGCGCGGAAACCACTACCGAGGACCATTGCTCTGCGGCAGATTGTGTTTACTTAATTAGCGGCGAATACCGAGCTTCTCGATAATTGCGCGGTAACGATTGATGTCAGTCTTAGCTAGGTACTGAAGAATGCGACGACGACGTCCAACTAGCAACAAAAGACCACGACGGTTGTGGTGATCATGTGGGTTAGTCTTCAAGTGATCTGTGATTTGTTCAATACGCTTTGAAAGAAGAGCGACCTGAGCTTCAGGTGATCCTGTGTCAGTAGGAGTAGAACCGTACTGAGCAATGATTTCTTTCGTTACTTCTGGTGTTAGTGCCATTTCTTGTTCTCCTTGTTTACTGAGCACGAGGCTCTTTCGGTTTGATTCACGAAAGATTCGCTATCTCGACTGAAGGGCTAGGTTACCAGCGAGCCTATGAATAGGTGAAATCGGGTGGATTTGCCCGCTTAGAGCTCGGTCAATCTACGGGCCTCGGCGCAATCCTTTGCCATTTGTTCAAGCAATGCCTCGAGACCATCAAATTTTAAAGTCTCTCGAAGTCTCCATCCAAATTCGATAGTTGCAGGCTTTGTGTAGAGATCAAGGCCTACTTGATCAAGTGCATATGCCTCAACCTGGCGACCACGAACTCCTTCAAAGGTTGGATTTGTGCCAATCGAAATTGCAGCAGGCCAACGATCAATTCCAACTGTTAACCATCCTGCATACACACCATCTGCTGGAATTGTTTGGCCATCAATGTTTCCAAGGTTTGCAGTTGGGTATCCAATCTCGCGACCACGTTTTTCACCGTGAACAACAATGCCATCTAGGCGGTGTGGGCGGGTCAACATTTCTCTGGCGCTTTCAACATCGCCGTTAACTATTGCAGATCGAATACGAGTAGAAGATATTGCTACTTTAGCATCTGACTGCAAATCCAGAACGATAGTTTTAAATTCAGCGTGCTGAGCAAGAGATTGAACATTGCCTGCGGCCTTAAAGCCATATGTAAAGTTTTGACCAACTATAACTGTGGTTGCTTTCAATTGCTCTACTAACACCTTGTTAACGAACTCCTCAGGTGCCATTGCAGCAAACTCTTTGGTGAACTTAATTACCGCCACTTGGTCTGCGTTATGAATCTTTAGCAGCTCAATCTTGTCGCTCAAGATGGTCAGCAAAGTCGGAGTTCGCTCTGGTGCAAAAATAGATACCGGATGTGGGTCAAA
This sequence comes from Candidatus Planktophila sp., assembly GCA_044232665.1. Lineage (GTDB taxonomy): Bacteria > Actinomycetota > Actinomycetes > Nanopelagicales > Nanopelagicaceae > Planktophila. Next base: position 1,420 of record JBIILL010000088.1, read on the forward strand.
GGTCAGTGCAACAATTTTTTCGTCGCCAGCTATTTCTTTGGCACGGTTAAGTACTTGTTGGTGCCCCTTATGGACTCCATCAAAGTTTCCAATAACGACGATGCTCATATGCTCATTGTCTCAGAGTTACTGCGCTGCCGCGAATACAGCTATCGGCTTAGCCTTACCATCGACATTGTTTAGCAGGGCGATTAACTCGTTGATTGCAGATATTCCTGCATAGATTTGATTATCTGGATTTGCGGTCAACGTGCGCCCAAAGGAAAGTTCGATCTTCTCTTCCAACCCAATCTCGCGAACAGGAAAGGTTGCTCGTGCTACATCTGCTAAATCCAAGGTTGAAAACTCGCCGTTCTTTAACTGCGCCAACGAAACCGCTCTATCTAAACCAAAGCCTGCAACACGAGAACGACGTAGCGAGTTGAGGTGTCCCCCAACGCCTAATGCATCACCACAATCACGGGCAATTGCGCGAATAAATGTTCCAGAGGAGCATGTAACTTCAATATCGATTTCAATACCCTTATCAAGCCTGCGAATGGCTAGAACATCTAATTGCGAGATTGTGACCTCGCGGGATGGCAATACAACTTCTTCACCCGATCTGACTCGATCATATGCACGTTCTCCATCAATTTTGACAGCAGAAACTGAACTTGGTCGTTGCATGATTGTTCCGCGCATTTTTGATAACTCTTCGTGAATCTGAGCATCTGTAATTACGGAGGTATCAGCCGTGCTAATCACTTCACCTTCAACATCATCGGTAACAGTTGCAGCACCTAACACCACGGTTGCTTGATAGCTCTTATCGCCATCTGTGATGTATTGGAGCAAACGGGTTCCGTTATTAAATCCCAAAACCAGGATGCCGGTGGCCATTGGATCAAGCGTGCCGGCGTGACCAACTTTGCGTGTGCCTAGAGCCTTGCGTGCAATAGCAACCACATCATGGCTTGTCATGCCTGGCTCTTTATCTACAACCAGAAAACCGTGCTCGTGCACTGTGTGCGTCGCTACTCTTCTTCGATTACACGTGGAGCTTTGTAAGGATCTTCTCCCCCGGCATAACTGGCATTCTTACGAAGCTCTGCAACTTGTGCATCCTGCTCGTGAACCTTTGCAAGCAAAGAATCAAGTGCAAGGGCACTCTCCGGCAAACCATCTTCAAAGAATTCAATGCTTGGTGTAATGCGAAGACCTAATTCGCGGCCAAGAGCAGAACGAATGGCACCCTTAGCGCTCTCTAGTGCTGCAGCAGTTGCTGCCCGCTCATCTAGACCACCAAGGACTGTATAGAACACTGAGGCTTGTTGAAGATCGCCAGTAACGCGCGCATCGGTAACAGTTACAAAACCTAGACGCGGATCTTTAATCTTTGTCTCAAGCAGGTTTGCAACTACTACCTTGATGCGGTCGGCGACCTTCAGTGTGCGATGTGATTGACCCATTACTTATGCTCGCTTTTTCTCAACCATCTCAAAGCACTGAACGATGTCGCCTTGTGCGATCTCCTTCATGTTGCCAAGGCCAATACCGCACTCAAATCCTTCACGGACTTCAGTGGCATCATCCTTGAATCGCTTGAGCGAATCAATTGTGAGGTTATCAACCAAGACTGTTCCGTTACGCACAATTCGTGCCTTTGCATTACGACGGATGACTCCATCCTTAACAACAGAACCAGCGATATTTCCAGCCTTTGAAGATTTGAAGATCTCACGAACTTCGGCGCTACCGATGATTGATTCTTCATATTCAGGCTTGAGCATGCCCTTAAGGGAAAGTTCAATCTCTTCAATTGCGTTATAGATAACTGAGTAGAAACGAACTTCCACGCCTTCTTGATCGGCATAAATTGCTGTTTGTGGCTCTGGCTTAACGTTAAAGCCGATCACAACTGCAGTTGAGGCAGATGCCAAGGTGATGTCGCTCTTAGTGATTGCACCAACACCGCGGTGAATAACGCGAAGATCAACTTCAGCACCAACATCCAACTGCATCAATGCATCTTCTAGTGCTTCAACAGAACCAGAAACGTCACCCTTAAGAATGAGGTTCAGTGTTGAAATCTTGGACTGTTCCATGAAGTCTTCCAGTGAAACCTTCTTGCGAGCCTTAGCAAGTTGTGCGTTACGTTCTGCAGCCTGTCGCTTTTCAGCAATCTGACGCGCAGTACGGTCTTCATCCGCAACAAGGAATGTATCGCCAGCACTTGGAACAGATGTAAATCCAAGTACTTGAACTGGACGAGACGGACCTGCAGTTGCAACGTTGTCGCCGTTTTCATCCAACATCGCACGAACACGACCAAATGCACTACCGGCAACGATTGCATCACCGATCTTTAAAGTTCCGCGCTGGACTAGAACAGTTGCAACTGGACCGCGACCACGATCAAGGTGGGCTTCAATAGCAACACCACGAGCATCATCTTGAGCAACTGCTCGTAGATCAATTGCGGCATCTGCTGTTAGTAAAATCGATTCGATCAACTGATCAATCCCGATACCAGCCTTTGCAGAGACATTTACGAAGATTGTGTCTCCGCCGTACTCCTCTGCGATCAAGTTGTACTCGGTTAGCTGTTGGCGAACCTTGTCTGGGTTTGCACCCTCTTTATCAACCTTGTTCACAGCAACCACAATTGGAACATCGGCTGCTTGTGCGTGATTTAGAGCTTCAATTGTCTGAGGCATGATTCCATCATCTGCGGCAACTACTAGTACAGCGATATCAGTTACCTTGGCACCACGAGCACGCATAGCGGTAAACGCTTCGTGACCTGGTGTATCAATAAATGTAATCGCGCGGTTAGTACCGTCATGATCATGGTGAATTTGGTAGGCACCGATGTGCTGTGTAATACCGCCTGCTTCACCCTTCATAACTTCAGATTTACGGATCGCATCTAGAAGAGAAGTCTTACCGTGATCAACGTGACCCATAACAGTTACCACTGGTGGACGTGCCACCAATGATTCAGGGTCAAGATCATCTAGTTCGCCAGCTAAGTCGATGTCGAAGTCTTGTAGTAACTCACGATCTTCATCTTCAGGGCTAACAATTTCAATGTTATATCCGAGTTGAACACCGAGAATTTCAAAGGTATCTGCATCGACTGATTGTGTTGCTGTAACCATTTCACCAAGGTGGAATAGTGCTGCAACTAACGCTGCTGGATCTGCACCAATCTTGTCT
>JBIILL010000023.1:0-13761 GCA_044232665.1 Candidatus Planktophila sp.
CTATGGGTGCTGTGGACTGATTACTTCAAGGCTCCACACTTCGAGGCATACCCACAGTTGCACTCATTGTTTAATGAGGCAACAAAGCTTGCAGGCGCTGCAGGTACAAAGGGAACTCAAGATGTTGCAGTTGCAGATTCATTGATCGCAAAGATCGATCAGATTGCAGAGATTTTCTGGGCCACTAAGAAGGCTTAGTTTTTATTTGTATCCTGAACAAGATTAAGAGCAGCGGTGCGGGCGAGGAAAGATACTCGCTCCACCGTTGATCTTTTTATCAAGGCTGCTGCAATCTGGCGATCATGCTCATAGACTTCGCATTCAAAGGTTAATTCTTTTCCTTCAATTTCAATAACGCGTGATGTGCCGCGCAGTTCAGCGCCAATACTTGCAGGCGATAATGAAATGAATTCAACACTTATTGGGATGGTGGTCTCTTCTGGCTCTAGGAATAGATCTAGCGACAATATTGCTGCATGCTCCATTAAGTTAATGAGAAGTGATGGCGCGATGATCGGAAGATCACCAATACCGATTGCAACAGATGTGTCACCAGGACGCACAATCATTTCAGTTAAACCAACAGCGCCAAGGACCTCTTCATCAGGATGCATTGTTATCGCCCTGAGTATCTGACTCGAAGCGGACAGCACGATCCGCTGAGTTCTCTTTAACTAGATCTTTTGGCATCGCGTAAAACACTATCGCTAAAACAGGGTTTCTGGCTCTCCCAAAGGCGTTTCAACGGTTAACTCTTTTCCATTATTTGCCACGCTGTTTACCGCATCTGAAACTGGGCGAGCGATCACGATGGATTCTGGGTGCTCGACAACCATCAAGGATTTCAATTCATTCACATCGGTGTTGCGAGGGTTGAGCCATAAGTCCCATCGATCAGGTGGCATGAAAACTGGCATGCGGCTATGAATACTTTCTAGCTCGCCTTGTGCTTCTTGTGTGATGATCGAAGCGGTTTCAATTACTTCACCATTTTGCGCTGTCCAACTACTCCAGATTCCAGCAATTGGAAGCGCCATGCCATCACGAGCAGAGATATAGAAAGGTTGCTTTGGTCGGTATTGACCTAAAGCTGTTGCCCACTCGTAATACCCAGATGCAGGAATTAAACATCGCGTAGATCTAAATGCATTTCTAAATGTTGGCTTTTCATGAATAGATTCACTGCGGGCGTTGATTGCTCTTGATTGGGAAGCACGTGCTTCTTGCAGATCTGTTAACCATGGACCAATTAATCCCCAAGACACTGTTGCAAGGGCTTTTTCGCTCTTAACGTCTTTGCCAGAGCGATCATTGGCACGCACTATGTAAATCGGATTAGTTGGTGCGATATTCCAATTTAGTGGCAGCGAGCTTTGCGGCGATGTGCCGGTGACCTCGAACTGCTCCATTAGCTCGCGCATATCGGCTGTTTGCGCATAACGACCACACATAATTCAAGGGTATCGCAGGTATCGGCACGGGTTAGAATAAGACGATGACAAACAACGCTCACTGGCCAGCGATTTATCGCGGCGCAACACCAGTTGATATCAGCGTTGTCATTCCTGGATCCAAATCTGTTACTAACCGAGCTTTGATTCTGGCCTCCCAAGCAGCGAGTCCGTCAACATTGCGTAGGCCCCTTATCTCGCGCGACAGCGAATTAATGGTTGCTGGCTTAAAGGCGCTAGGAATTGGAATTGAAGAGAGCACAGCCGTTGTCGATGGCAACGAAGAGTTGCAATGGATTGTTACACCAGCGCCAATGCGTGGTGGAGTGCGTGTAGATGTGGGAAATGCTGGAACTGTAATGCGTTTCTTACCGCCGCTAGCTGCCCTTGCTACAGGTGAAGTAATTTTTGATGGTGACCCACGTTCATATGAACGTCCGCTAGGGCCGGTAATCAAGGCACTCGAAGAGCTCGGCGTGTCTATTGATCATGAAGATCGCTATAGCTTGCCTCTGAAATTAAATGGAACTGGAAAAATCGACGGCGGAGAGATAACAATTGATGCCAGCGAATCAAGTCAGTTTCTTTCAGCGCTGCTATTGGTAGCACCGAGTTTTACTAATGGAATAACTGTTAAGCACAAAGGTGACTCATTGCCATCAATGCCACATATTGAAATGACTGTAGATATGTTGCGTCAATTTGGAGCAACGGTAGAGGTTGATTCAATTGCACAAATGTGGAGTGTTAAGCCAGGTGCTCTGCATGGCTTGGATCTAGTAATCGAGCCAGACCTTTCTAATGCCGCACCATTTCTTTCAATTGCAATGGTGTGTGGCGGTCGAGTCGCAATTGCTGATTGGCCGATAAAAACCACGCAACCAGGTGATCAACTACGAACAATTCTTTCGGATATGGGTGCGCAATTCTCTTTTGGCGATAACGGATTAACAATTATTGGTACTGGAAAGATTCATGGCATAGATGTTGATTTACATGATGTCGGTGAGTTAACTCCTTCAATCGCAGCTTTGGCTGCTCTTGCCGATTCACCTTCACATTTGCGCGGAATCGGTCATTTGCGCAAACATGAAACTGATCGATTAGCGGCGTTAACCCGCGAGATAAACGCACTAGGTGGCAATGTCACAGAAGAAGAAACTGCATTACATATAACCCCAGCACCTTTACATGCAGGCGTTTTTCATACATATGACGATCACCGATTAGCAACAGCCGGAGCGGTATTGGGTCTTGTGGTTACAGGAATTGAAGTAGAAAACATTGCGACAACAAGAAAAACCTTGCCAGATTTTCCAGGGCTGTGGAGCTCGCTTTTACTATGAGTCCACGCGAATACGATGAATCAGATGCGCGAGTTCGCCCATCTCGTAGTACACGCCCACGAAGTAAAGATCGCCCATCACACAGTGATGCAATATCTGCTTTAGTAACAACTGTAGATCGTGGGCGACAGACGTGTATTACCGAAGACGGAACTATTCTCACAGCAATGCGTGCCCGTGAACTTGGACCAAAATCTGTAGTTACAGGTGACAATGTTTCTATCGTTGGAGATGTAACTGGTTCAGAAGGATCACTTGCGCGAATTGTTGCCGTTCAAGATCGTCGTAACTCTTTGAGTCGCACGGTCGATGATGCGGCACAAGTAGAACGCACAATCGTTGCAAATATTGACCAACTAGTAATTGTCGTAGCAGCAGCAAATCCAGAACCTCGACGCGGCCTAATTGATCGCTTCCTAGTCTCAGCCTTTACTGAAGGAATCATTCCGAAGATTGTTGTGACAAAAACAGATATCAGCGAAGTTCCGCCGTTTCTTGCAGAGTATGCCGAGCTTGATATTGAAATCATTCACACCGCAATCAAGAGTGATTCTCGAGCAAAAGATTTAGCAAAGTTGCACCAAGTTCTTGAAGGCAAAATTTCTGTTTTAGTTGGACATTCTGGTGTTGGTAAATCAACGCTGATTAACGCACTCGTGCCAGAGGCAGATCGAGTAACAGGTGATGTGAATGAGGCAACCGGTCGTGGCCGCCACACCTCTTCTAGTGCAATTGCATTGCCACTTGTTGATAGTGATGGATGGATTATTGACACACCTGGCATTAGAGCATTTGGACTAAGTCACATCGATAACCAAAGAATTGTTGATGCGTTTAGTGATTTATCTGAGGTGGCAGCAAACTGCCTATCCAACTGTTCTCACTCAGAAAGTTCCTGCAAATTGGATGCATATGCAAGCCCTGAAGGGGTTCCAAACGCCCACCGCATTGCACGTCTAGCAAGTCTTCGCTCCTTGTTAGCGGTCAAGGATGCACCTGTTGTAGTCGAGGATTAGACTGACACCACGATGAGTAACGACAAGAATTTAATTGATCTGCAGGATGATCTAGCACTTGCGCACGCATTAGCAGACTTGGCAGATGCAATTTCCCTTGATCGTTACCAGGCCCAAGATTTAGTTATCGCTACAAAGCCGGACAACACCCCAGTAACTGATGCTGATCGCGCAGTTGAAACTGCAATTCGGGAAGCATTAGCTACACATCGCAACACAGATGGATTAGTGGGCGAAGAGTTTGGAAGCGACAAAGGAACATCTGGTCGCTATTGGGTTATTGATCCAATAGATGGAACTAAAAACTTTATGCGTGGGGTTCCAACCTGGGCAACATTAATTGCACTTGTAAATGTTGATTCATCAGGAATTGAAGAAGTTATTGTTGGGATAGCTAGCGCACCTGCACTTGCCCGACGTTGGTCGGCTGCTAAAGGCCATGGCGCATTTGTGAGATTTAGTTCAGGAAATATTGATGATCTGTCGGAGGATTTAGGGGCTTCATCAAATGAAAAGAAGATTTCAGTGTCAAAGGTTGCGAAACTCTCTGATGCCTCAATTTCTTATTCAGATTTTGTTGGTTGGGGAGATCGGCTAGAGCCTTTTCAGAAAATGCTGGCTAATGCTTGGCGCACACGGGGCATTGGTGACTTTTGGTCCCACATGCTTGTTGCCGAAGGTGCTGTAGATGTTGCAATCGAGCCTTCACTGGCAGTGTGGGATATGGCAGCGCTGGACATTATTGTTCGTGAAGCTGGCGGTGCATTTACAAATACAGCGGGGCAGAACGGCCCGTTTGGTGGAAGCGGAGTTTCAACAAATGGGGTACTCCACAACGCCGTAATTAATGGGTTGAATCCATGAGTCAACTATTAGAGCCAGTAACACTTTCCGTGCAGGGAATGACCTGTTCCTCATGTGTTAACACCGTTGAAAAAGCCCTCAACAAGGTTGAGGGAGTGAGTGCGACTATCAACTTTGCAACAGAGACTGCTCACATTTTGGCCCCGGCAGATATGAGCCCGAAGGATTTAATCAAGATTGTAGAAAAGGCAGGGTATTCAGCAACGTTATTAGTAGATGCACAATCTGTGACACTACATAGCAAGAAATCTGCTCGTGCATTCTTCTTTGCATTTATCTTTGCAGTACCTGCTGTTGCTATTTCGATGGTTATGAGTTGGCATCACCAGATTGACATGTGGGTTCATGAGATTTTAGACAACTTTGGGCTGCCACATCCTATGTATTCAGCAACTGCGTGGGTTGTGATCGCACTTAGCGCACCAGTAGTGCTTCTTGTTGCGTACCCAATTCACAAAGCTGCATTTAGAAACCTTAAGCACCCAACGATGGACAACTTAATTTCGATGGGGTCATTGGCAGCATTTGGTTGGTCCATATATGCAAATGCCACTGGTGCTGGCGATGTTTATACCGAAGTTGCAGCGGGAGTTATTTTCTTTGTGATTCTCGGTCGATACTTAGAAACCCGTGCAAAGGCAAAAGCTAGTAGTGCACTTACATCCCTATTAGCACTGGGCAGTAAAGAGGTAACAATTGTTCGTGGGGGATTCCCACTCATTGTTCCGATTGAACAGCTGCAAATTGGTGATGAATTTGAAGTACGCCCCGGTGATCGCATCGCAACAGATGGAATTGTCGTTAAAGGCGAATCCGCTGTTGATAACTCAATGCTTACCGGTGAAACAAAGCCTATTGATGTTCGACCAGGATCATCAGTAATTGGTGCATCGATTAATCACAATGGTCGTTTAATTGTTCGCGCTACACGAGTTGGCAGCGATACCGAGCTTGCTCGCATTACTGCAATGGTTATCAGCGCTCAAGGAACAAAAGCACCAATCCAGCGTTTAGCAGATCGGATCAGCGCAGTCTTTGTGCCGATCGTTACCGTGCTTGCAATTGGAACATTTGCGGGCTGGTATTTCACGGGTTCAACACTTACCAAATCAATTTCAATTGCAATCACCGTATTAGTGATTGCCTGTCCATGCGCACTTGGCTTAGCAACACCTGTTGCACTGCTTGTCGCATCTGGCCGCGGCGCAGCACGTGGCATTGTGCTGCGTGAGCCAAGTGTTCTAGAGGTTGCCCGCAATGTCGACGTAGTTCTATTTGATAAGACAGGCACACTGACAGAAGGTGTGATGCTTGTTCAAGAAGCAACTATCTCCACGGCAGCAGGTGCGGTTTTAGGTCGATCCTTTGCAGAGATTGTGACAACCCAAAACATTGTGGCTTCAGCCGGTGCGATTGAATCGCAGAATAATCACCCCATTGCACTATCAATCACAAAGTACGCCTTAGCTAATGCAGGACAAGCAGCACCTTCACGCCCAACCTTTGCTGTTTCTGATTTCTCAGTAACGCCAGGTTCAGGTGCGGCAGGTCGTGTTTCAATCGGTGGGCAATCACCAGTTGTTCTTATTGGTTCACCGGCTGCTGTTGCTCATAGCTCAACGGAGTTCCATAGTGAGATTAAATCTGCAATCGAGCGCGGGCAAGCTGCTGGCTTAACTCTTGCAGTCCTTGCATGGGATGGCGTGGCTTTAGGTGTCTTTGCAGTTGGCGATCAACTCAAAAGCGATGCAGCGGAAACAGTAGCCACACTTCGCGGTATGGGAATCACACCATGGCTTGTGACGGGAGATAGCAGTGAGGTGGCAGCAACTGTCGCAACAACTGTTGGTATTGATGCAGCACATGTTGTTTCACATGCCTTGCCTGAAACAAAACTAGAAATCGTGGAACGCATAAAGAGTGAAGGTCACACTGTTTTAATGATTGGTGATGGAATCAATGATGCTGCAGCACTTACTGCAGCTGATCTTTCAATGGCTATGGGTACGGGAACAGATACTGCGATTAACAGCGCTGACATCACCTTGATGAACACAGGACTTGGCAGCGTCATTTCAGCGCTGAAGCTTTCAACAAAGACTTTAAAGATCATCCGCTTGAACATGGGATGGGCGTTTATATATAACGTTGTTGGATTGCCGATTGCAGCAGCTGGATTGTTAACACCGCTATATGCAGCAGCGGCCATGGCGGCAAGTAGCGTGCTGGTGGTTACTAACTCATTACGTATTAAATAAGCAGTTAAGGAAAGCAAAAAGGCCCCCGTTAGAGGGCCTTTTTCTATGTAGTAGCGGGGGCAGGATTTGAACCTACGACCTCTGGGTTATGAGCCCAGCGAGCTACCGAGCTGCTCCACCCCGCGTCGGTGATGCAATCTTATGCGTACCAATAGATAAAGACCAAATCCATGCGATTGCCCGCATGAACTTGGCCTCTATCTGATGCAGTAAATATTTACTACATCACATCTTTATTTCCTACTTTTTGTTTTGCGCACTGATTGCAGCATCAAGTGCTGACTTCAATCGCTTTTGAGCCTTGTCGTATTCTGCAAAGTCTCCCTTTGAAAGAGCGGCTAAACCATCGGCATAAGCCTTCTTTGCACTAGCGAGTGAGTTTGCAAGAGATGTATTTGAAGTTGTTCCGGTGGTGCCAGAGGTTGTTGTGTTTCCGGCATTAGTTCCAGAGTTACCTCCAAATACTTGATCCAATGCTCCCTTGAGAGTGTCGTCATAACCAATTTGATCTCCGAAGGAAACAAGAACCTTTTGAAGTAATGGATAAGCAGATGTATTTGAAGTTGCCTTCACGTACACCGGTTGCACATAGAGCAATCCTCCGCCAACAGGAAGTGTCAACAAATTACCAAGCACAACGTCAGAGCCACCACGACGTAGTAATGAAAGTGAATTTGCTACTTCAGGTTTTGCTTCAAAGTTAGAAGCAACCTGTGAAGGTCCTGCAATGTTTGTGTTACGTGGCAGTTGAAGCACGGAAATCTTTCCGTAATCTGGACCTGGATCTGAATTAACCACTGCGAATGCAGAGAGGTTTTCACGTCCTCCGCGAGGCACAAATGGTGTTGTCAGTGAGAATGAAGGAGTTTTAGCTCCTGGCATTTGCAATGTTAAGTAGTAAGGAGGCTGGGCAGATGCATTGCCACCAAATGTTGATGGATCACGTGGCACGCGCCAGAAATCTTGTCCACCATAGAAGGCTGCTGCAGTCTTAACGTGATACGAACTTAAAATATCACGCTGGACTCTAAACAGATCCTCTGGATAGCGGATGTGGTCAAGAAGATCCTTAGAGATTTCACTCTTTGGTGTAATCGCACCAGGGAAAGCCTTTGACCAAGTCTTTAGAACTGGATCCTTCTCATCCCACTGATACAAAGTCACAGTTCCGTTATATGCATCAACGGTTGCTTTTACAGAGTTTCGGATGTAATTAACTGTTTGATTGCGCTGTGCTGCAATGGATGCCGAATTAGTTGTCAGTGCATCAGCTGTTGCATTTGAAAGCGATGTTTGACGTGAGTATGGATATCCAGCACTTGTCGTGTAACCATCAACAATCCACAAGATTTTGCCATCTACTAATGCTGGATATGGATCTCCATCCAGGGTCAACCAAGGCGCAACCTTTGAAACGCGCTCACGAGGGTTTCGTTCAAAGAGAATCTTGGAATCCTTATTGATCAGTGATGAAAGAAGAATGCGCTGCTCTTGATACTTCAGGGCAAAGACAACCTTATTGAGCAATGATCCAACAGGAACACCACCTGAACCAGAGTAGGTGTAGTTCTTTTGACCATTTGCTGAAGCATCATCTGGATAATCAAATTCAACAGGTGTATCAGTCTTTACTCCACCAATAATTGAGTAGTCAGGAACATTTTCACCAAAGTAGACACGTGGTTCAAACTTTCCAAGAGTTCCAGTTGGTGGGAGATTTCCAACTGTAAATGATGGCTTGCCATCAGCATCTCGCTCATTTCCATATGCTGCAACAAAACCAAAGCCGTGTGTGTAGACAAGGTGGTCGTTGATCCAGTTTCTGGATGGATTTCCCTGTATGTTCAATTCGCGAACTGCAACAACCACATCGCGCTTAACGCCATTGACGGTATAGCGATCAACGTCGAGTGACTCAGGGAAGCTGTAGTAAGGGCGAATTTGCTGTAGTTGTCTGAAAGTAGCTGAGAGAACATTTGGATCCATCAAACGAATATTTGCAATAGTGGCAGCATCATTTGCTAGCTGGCCGCTTGAAGTTGAAAGAGTTGCTTGATAATCAGTAACACTCACATCTTCAAGGCCATATGCAGCCCGGGTTGATTCGATATTGCGCTGAATAAATGGTGCTTCTTTTGAAGATTCACTTGGTTTTACTTGAAAGTTCTGAATTGCTGCTGGGTATAGACCTGCGATTAACACAGATGAGATAACTAGCAAAGCCGTACCAGCTGCAGGCAAAACCCATGAGCGACGAATGATATTTGCAAAGAATAAAAGCGCACAAACAAGTGCAATTCCAGCAAGGATCGCCTTAGCGGGTAGCACTGCGTTTACATCGGTATACGTAAGACCTGTGATGATCTTGCTTTCCTTCAAGGCCAATGCAAAACGATCAAACCAATATGCAACCGCCTTGAGTAGGACTACCCCGCCTAGTAATACTGAAAGTTGAAGACGAGCAGCAACAGTTGTTCGATCCTCTTGCACCTGCAGGCGAATTCCGCCATATAAGTAGTGAACAACTGTTGAGGCAATTATCGCCAAAACAAGAGTTGAGATTCCCCAACCAATGATTGTTTGCCAGAATGGAAGACGGAATGCAAAGAATGAAATGTCCATGTTGAACTGTGGATCTTTCACACCAAAATCAGTTGAGTTCTTGAAGAGCAACCATGAGCTCCACAATGTTGAACCTGATGTTCCTGCAAAGTAGAAGAGTGCGACAAATCCACCGATAAACAAGCTACGACGGATTGGCTCAACCTGTGAACGGTAACGTTCAAGATTATCTGACTCCATTGTCATCGAAACATAAAGGGGGCGACGCTTGTATGCGATCCACACATTTGCCAAAACTATTGATGCAGTCAATAAACCTGTGAGAAAAAATAGAAAAATCTTTGTTCCTAGAATGGTTGACCATGTGCTTGTGAAATCAACGGACTTAAACCACAACCAGTCTGCGTAAAAACCACTGAGAGCAGTAAAGAGCGCTCCGGTGATTACAAGAGCTCCGATAGTCAGAGCCAGTGGGCTCTTTCGTCCACGGAGTTTGAAGGATGGGCGTTGGAACTGGGGGTTATTGGTCATGGGAGAAAACTATCGCAAGGCGATTAGTGCTACCAATCGTGAGCATTAAGCCTTGCGGGTGCGCTCCAGGTAGGAAATGGCTTGCGCCAAGGTCGCAACGGTTATGACCTTAATCTCCTCCGGGGCTTTGGCAATCTCTTCTGCGTTTCCAACCGGGGCAAAGAAAATAGTTGCTCCTACTTTTTTGGCAGAGAGGATCTTTTCGTTAATTCCACCAATGGGCCCGATGACCCCCCGGTTGTTAATGGTTCCAGTACCTGCAATATGACGGCCCTGCATCAAATCCATCTCAGTAAGCAATTCCACTAGACCAATAGAAAATACAAGCCCGCCACTAGGGCCGCCTGTTTCACCCACTTTGAATTTAATTTTCTTGCCATCTAAAGCATTTGCTCGTGCAACACCTAGAGCACCGTCACCCATGACTTCTGGATGAGATTGCAAATAATTTATTGCTGCACTGATCGCCTTGTCTTGTGAACCAACCATGTCAGCTTTTGCTTGTTTGCTTTCCTCTTTGCTACTTGTGCCAGGGGGATAGATCGCAGATTTTGGATAGACAGCTTGTTCTGCGTTAATCCATGAGTAAATAAGTTCAGGTCCAAAGATCCATGTGTCTGGATTAGTAACCCGGATCGACATCAAATCAATACGACCGCTGGCCGGATAATTATCAAGATCTTTGATGGTGATAACACCTTTAAATATGTTTTGCGCTTGACCTGGTAATACAATTGCAAATGGAAGTGGAGCAACGGTTGCTAGTAGGAAAAAAATTCCTAGAGTCGCTGTAACAACTTTCGGAAGGGGTGAAAATCGCACTGAGGGCTCGAACTAGTTTGCATCCGGACGAATCACTGAAATGCGTGAAGGCTTTTGCGTAGGGGGAGCAGAGTCAAGATTGATTTCTCCAGGGGCCTCTAGCGATTCGCCATCTTCACCCGCATCGCGGGCCTGTGAATCGCGCAGAGAATCCTGAAAGCGCTGAAACTGACCAACAGAGCGCTGAGTCTCTTGCTGAAACTTTCCTTGGAACTTTGATACCCAAGTCACATAGCCAAGTGCACCAATTAACCCGATGGCTGGAACTACCCACCAGATCAGAGCTGAGAATGCGTTGGACATGTGCTCACTCTATCGCGCTGGGAATGAATGCGCGTGCGAAGTTGTTCCAATGCTGGGAGGATTCAACTATGACGCCATTTGGTTTCAACCCAGGAGATTCAGAGGACTCTAACGAGCCCGTTGATTTTGCTGCCATGATGGAACAGATGCAACAACAGATTCAAGAACAATTCTCAAAGCTTGGAATTAATGGCCCTGGATTTACTGGATCAACTGAAGCCTTACCTAAAAATATTGTCAGAGATACTGCAAAGAAATTTACAACTGCGCAAGGCTCTTCTCCTGTTGGTGCAAATGATGTTGCAGAGATTGAGCAGGCATTTTCTATCGCCGAGCTATGGCTTGATGAAGCAACCTTTTTCCCAAAATCTCCTAACACTGGAAATGTTGCACTAGCCCGCACTGATTGGGTCGACACAACATTGCCTGGATGGCAAACATCTGTTGAGCCATTGGCAATTGGTCTCTCTTCTGCAATTGGGGAATTACTTAACCAAGCATCATTTGGCGAAGGCGAAGCACCGCAGACCCCTGCCGATGAACAACCTCAAATGCAGATTCCAGTTGGGATGATTTCAGCCTTACTTAATTCATTTATTGGCTCTTTGGTTGCAACGCAGTTAGGCCAAGCTATAGGTGGATTAGCGGGCAAGGTGACCGGTGCACATGATGTGGGCTTGCCACTAGTTGATTCTGCATTTCCAACCCTTGTGCCGCAGAACATTAAGGAATGGGCAACAGATTTAGATATTCCACTCGATGAGGTGCGAATCTTTCATGCATTGCGCGAAGCAGCAGTTGCGCGTTTATTCGCACACAATCCTTGGTTAGTTTCTTATATCCGCACTGCAATTACTGATTACGGTAAGGGAATCAACATTGATTTGGATGCGATCCAAGAGCAAGCACAACGAGCTTTTGAATCTGGCAATGGATTTGATCCATCGAACCCAGAAAGCTTCACAATTGCGCTTAATGAAGGAATCTTCACACCACAAGAATCACCAGCACAGCGCGATGCATTAACTAAGTTAGAAACCGTTTTGGCATTAATCGATGGATGGAGCGAAGAAGTTGTGGCAATGGCTGCGGGAGATCGCCTTCCAAACATCGCAGCACTTCAAGAGACTTTGCGCCGCCGCCGAGCAACATCTGCCCCAGCGCAGCAATTATTTTCATCGATGCTTGGGTTGCAGGTTTCACCACGACTTGCTCGTGAGGCAGCAGCTTTTTGGAAACAGGTTCGCGACTTCAAAGATGTTGAGTCGCGGGATCGTATTTGGAGTGGAATTCTTCCAACAGCAGAAGATTTGTTGACACCTGAGAGTTTCATGAAGAGCTTAGAGATCACTGATGATTTGTCCGGACTTATCTAGTTCATTGAACAGAGGGCAATCGCCTGGAAATAGAAAAGCGAACTCCCCGGTCACTTGCTCTAAATCAGCCTTCCCCTTGCTGATGTAGAACTGTTATCCGAGGAGTTCGTAGTCGTAAAGTAAGTCTTTGACAGTGGTTTATCAACTCGGCACTACGTTGACAAAGGTTAATTTCTTGAGGTAATGCGTTTTTAAATGCCACTCTTTTCCCTTGAAAAACAGAGAGACTCGCGCCCTCATATGGCCAATCTCTCAAGGTTTGGTTGAGAGATGACATAACATTTCAGTGTGCATGATTGTGAAGAGACCAACCTATTTCTAGAACCATCCTTGGTTGAAACAACTCTTGAGGATCACACCCTTCCTGGAATCTCAGAGGGCGAGATAATTGTCATCAGATCAACCCGACGAAAGAAAAATGTCTCTGCTTATCGTCAGGGTGGGCGAATCGTGGTCTCAATTCCAGCCCGAATGAGCAAAGCTGATGAGCGAGCGATGGTTCCTGAAATGGTTGCCAAGATCCGTGCCCAAGAGGCTGCCGCGACGATGAGCGAGGAAAGCCTTTCCAATCGCATAAGCGAGCTATTAAGTGAACTGGCTCCAGAAATTACCGTGCGGCCATCTTCGGTGAACTGGCGAGGGATGCGAGAGCGTTGGGGTTCTTGCACAGGGATTGATGGCTCAATTCGGATCTCAGACCGCCTCAAGGGCGCTCCCCAATACGCCTTGGATTATGTCCTCTTTCATGAGGGGATCCACCTGCAGTTCTTTGACCATGGCTCTGAATTCAAGGCGCTATTGGCCCGTTTCCCCGAGGAAGAGCTGGCTGAGGCGTATTTGAGTGGGTATGAGGCGGCTGAAACCGCGCTCACCGCCCCAGAGGCTCTAAAAAAACTCCTAAATAAAGGTGCCTAGATACGCTCAATTAAGCGTGTTGGCGAGTAACCTCGTATACGAACGCCTGCCCCACACGGGGAGCAATCCCGATGGGATCGCACGCGTCGATAGGAGGAAAAGAATGAGTGCAGAGACATACAAAGGTGACGCTTACTGCGTTAAGTGCAAAGAGAAGCGTGATTTCGAAGGAACTGTAAAGGTTTCTGAATCTGGTCGTCGCATGGCACAAGGCATCTGCCCAGTGTGTGGCACCAAGGTCAATCGTATTCTTGGCAAAGCACAGTAATTAAATTTCGTTTCGCGTAGGTGAGCTCTGTTTCACCTGCAAACGTCTA
>JBIILL010000089.1:0-4522 GCA_044232665.1 Candidatus Planktophila sp.
CGGGTTGCCCGAGCGGCCAATGGGAGGGGACTGTAAATCCCCCGGCTCTGCCTTCGAAGGTTCAAATCCTTCACCCGCCACCAGTAAGGGCCCATGTAAATGAGCCAGAGCGCCTACTACTTCTTATGAAGCTCTGGCTGCGCGAGAAAGAAATAGCGCAAAGACAAGTGCCAAAACAATTCCAGTGTTAACGCCCATTTCAATCAGTGCGCGGTTGAAGTATTCAGTTGTCTTTTCTTTCTCCATTGTAAGAGATGCACCAACTGTAAGAATGTGTCGGACCGCTGCGATGACACCAATAATTAAGAAGTTATCAAGTTGAAAAGCTCCATCAGTGAAACGGACGATCACAGTTCGCATGATTTCCAGGATGATGACAACAAATAAAATGTCATTGATGCCTTGGATCATTCCCACTGGAAAGAATGGACGGGTTTCAATGAGGCGCTGCAAGCTATAGCCAGCGGCCAAGATAGAAACAATAAATAAAAGTATTCCAAGGAAGCCGTGCAAAATATCTTCTAGCTTGTCGATGAAAGTGACAGGAATTAGAGACTCATCACCAGTTAGTAAACCCTTGACTGATTTGTACTTCATCATGCCCACCTTACGTTGGAATACCTAAGGGTAAATCCCCCCTGAATATCCCGCAATACTTAGGGCTACATTTGATTGGCGAGCTAAACCCCATGCGTGGCAGGTGCAAGTCCACAGGCTGAGCCACCAACTCTTACAAGAACGGTCTACTGAACTCCACCTTCTCAATCTGCTCTAATTCGAGCAGACGATTCCACTTTGCATTGCGTTCTGAACCATGTGTAGAGCCAACTTTTATTTGGCCAGCTCGCCATCCAGTTGCAAGGTCAGAAAGCCATGAATCCTCGGTCTCTCCTGATCGCGCAGAGACAACGGTTGTGAACCCTGCACTTTGTGCAGCTCTCAACACTTTATGGGTGTCAGTAACCAAACCATTTTGATTTGGCTTAATTAAGATCGAGTTTGCAGATTTTTGATTAATTGCTCTTTCGAGCCTTTCCGAGTTAGTTGTTAGTAGATCATCTCCAAGAACCTGCACATTCTTGGGAGCTATTTGCATAAATGAACTCCAACTTTCCCAATCATCTTCTGCGAATGGATCTTCAATCGAAACTATGGGGTAATTCGAAACAAGGTTATTGATGTAAGAGAAAAAGTCTGTGGATGAAAAAGACTTGCGCGAAGAAGCCAAGTTGTATGTTCCATTGCTAAAAAATTGAGTGGAAGCAACATCTAGCGCCAAAGAAACTTGCGATCCAGACTTAAGACCTACCTTATCAATTGCTTCGATAACAAATTCAATTGCTAACTCGATGGAATCAAAGGCAATACCTAGCCCACCTTCATCTGCTACTAAGTGCGTGGTCATTCCCGCTTTGCTACCAAGTTGAGCAGCGGTCTCTCGTATGGCAACGATCCAAGAAAGCGCCTCAGTAAAGGAGCTTGCTCCTGTTGGGACTATGAGTACATCCTGGAAATCAAGAGAGCGATTTGCATGTGCTCCACCGGATAGAATGTTTACCATCGGCATAGGGATTAATAAATTACCCTGAGGTTGAAAGTATCTAGCCAGGGACACATTGCGTGCATGAGCTGAAGCCTTTGCAGCGGCCAAAGAAACAGCAAGTGTTGCATTTGCACCAAGTGATGAAAAATTAGATGTTGTGTCTATTGTGCGGATTTCTCCGTCGATGAACTCTAAATCAACCTGCTGTCCAACAATTAGGGGAGCGATTCTTGTATTCACATTTTCGACAGCTTTAGTGACAGATAGTGCCCCGTAGAAGCTGTTGTGGGCTAATTGATCACCATCTCGTAATTCCAAAGCCTCATGTTTTCCTGTTGAAGCCCCTGAGGGAACGCGAGCAGTATGGGTTGTGCCATCTTCTAGGGTTATTGAGGCAGCAACTGTTGGTCTGCCTCTGGAATCTAATACCTGATACCCAAGTAGCTTTGTAACCTTCATCGTTGGCTCACATCAAAGAGAGTCATTACATCCTCTGTTTTTTGATCTAGCAATACCTTCTTAGTCAGTAGCTGGATCTTCTCTTGCTCTGATTGGCTTAAGTAGTTAACCGGTGACTTACCCTCAACTCTTGCCAGTGTGATTAATGCGGTGTGCAGCACTAGCGTAGGAGCAATCTGGCTCTGTTCTAGATATGCGTTTAAGAAAGTCTTAGCAATATTTGATAACTCTGCTGCCTCGTCTGCATTTGGGGCATGGAAAAACTTGCACAAAAGGTGAGCCATTATGAATGCCAAATCAAATACTGGGTTTCCCACATGCATCACTTCAAAATCTAAGACATAAACATGATCATCTTCTGTGACCATAAAGTTCTTTGGTGAAAAATCTCCATGCACAATGGTTGACTTGTCTTTTTCTAACTCGCCTATCAATCGATTGATGGACTCCCGTAAATCAATATTTTTGTTTGCAACAAATCGATAGAAAGGGTCAATTCTCAACTGGTCAAACAGGGTGTCTTCCATAAACTTGCTATGAGCATCGGGGTTTGAAGCACCAAAGTTGTGCCATTGAGCAAGTGTTGTACCGAGGGTGCGGGCAACTTGTGGTCTGTAAATTCCCCCCAGCAAATCTGATTTCCAAACTCTGCTAGCTAGAGGCACTCTCTTCATGATTACGACAAATTCAATAGGATCGACAAAAACTAACTCAGGCACGATCTCTGGATTAAGACCATGAAACAGCATTAGAGCATCTGCTTCAACTATTGCCCGACGGGGATCTGCTTCCCATAGTTCAGCCACCTTAAGTGCAGGGAGTGCTTGCTTAAGAATAAGTTTCTTAGTCTCAGTTGAAATTGCGAGAACCGTATTTGAGACTCCGCCTGTTAAGACTTCAACTTCTATTTCTTCATTAAGAGTAATGAGCTCCTTGCTGATGAGGTAATCAACAACAGTTTCTTCTGTTAATAATTCCATGACCCTTTTTCCACTATTTAGTCACCATATTCAAGAAGAAAATCTTTTGACTGCTTCCATATTCCAATCAATTCCAAAGCCAGGCTCTGAACTAATGATTGCATTTCCATCTCTAATTTCAAGTGGTTTATTCAATAAATGATGGAAAAGGTCAATTTCATACCGTGGATCTAGATACTCCAGGCCCCCTGGATACATGTTTGAGGTCAGGCTTGCCAATTGGACATGTATTTCGCTGTGAATATGAGTTGCATAGCTCTTGCCTTTAGCGTGGGCGTAGTTGGCAGCCTTTAAGAACTCATTGACTCCGCCAATTACTAGAGCATCAATTCGTAGAACATCAACCTGGTTGTAATCAATGACTTGCGCTGCCATTTTTGATGAGGCGAGGGATTCCCCAAATGAAACCGGCACACCAGTTGCATCACGCAATGCAATAGCCAATATTCCTTCGGACTCCAGAAAAGGATCCTCGACAAAAGCAATGTCATATTCCTTGATGAGATTTACTCTCTGTATTGCATTTTCTAATGAACCGAATGTTCTAAATGCATCGACTGCAATATATGCATTATCTCCGACAAGGCTCCTTAGCATCCTTAATCGATTGGCATCTCTTTGAGGATCCTTGGCACCTACGACAATTTTAAAGGATTTTATGCCGCGCTCCAGTGCATGATTGATTTCTTCTTCAAGACCGATCTCATTGTCACCATAGTGATATCCAACTACTGAATAAATTGGAATCTCAGTTACCGTAGCACCGAGCAACTTTGAAATACTTTTTCCAGCGCGTTTTCCGGCTATGTCATTGAGAGCGATATCTACTGCGCTCAATCCGGAGGTAACTGTTCCGTGTTCACTGGATTGCCAATTAAAACCAAGAATAAGTTTGCGTATGTCATCAGGTGACTCAGAGTTCTTTCCAATAACAACCGGGGTCATTACATCGTCGATTATTTTTGAGATAGGTAAGCCTCTGCTGTAGCAGTAGCCCATTCCAACTAGACCATCGTTTGTTGTTATTCGGACAACTGAATATGTGCGATGAGTAATTTTCGCAGTGCCAACTGATAAAGGTTGCGGAAGAGGTACTCGAGCTTCAAAAGTTTCGATCCTACTGATCGCATCCATAGAAAGGGATGCTAGTCCCTTGATATATTTTCGTCAACTGTTTACAATAAAGTTCATATACAGCTTTTCCCAGCGTAGGAGTGTGCGATGAATGTTCTAATCTTCGGTGGAACTCGTTTTATGGGTCGATACGTTCTACGCGCACTGCTCGATGTGGGAATAGATGTCACGATTGCAAATAGAGGAACTCGTGAAGAAAATAAGGGCGCACACAACGTTATCTGTGATCGCTCACAACCAGGAGCACTAGAACAATTCAAGGATTCTAAGTTTGATGCTGTTATTGATTTCTCAGCATATGCATCAGATTGGGTTGAGCAGGCAGGAAACTTCTTTGCCGGCAAAATATCTCGCTACATCTTTATTTCCACAGGTGCTGTTTACACATCAAGCCAAGTCTTTCCAA
>JBIILL010000024.1:0-13431 GCA_044232665.1 Candidatus Planktophila sp.
CTGGTAGTTATTGAAAGTTCCAGGATATCCATATGCACTATTTACTTCTGAAGGATCTTTCTTCCACGAGTCGGTAAAAAATATTAGGCCCACCTGATTGGCAAATAGAGTGCTCTCTAGTAATACTGGCATGTCTTTTTCTGTGTAGACATGGATGGTGACTTCACGCGGTGAATCTAAGAAGAGTGAATAGATCTGAGCTGCATTCTCAACTAGTCTCTGTACTTCCTTTGCCACATCAGGTGCTGCATAGGCACCAATCCTGTATATGTAGGTCAACTGCGAACTTTGAATCCGTGCGCTTTGAATGATGTCAAAAGCCTTCTTGGCGGTTGCATTTTCTACAATAGGCTTAACAGTTGGCGTTGGTGTAGGCGTAGGTGTGGGAGTTGGTGATGGCGTGCTACCAACCGCACCAATAGGATCGCCAATCGCTGTTGGTACAGGTGTTGGCTTCTTTATTGCAACGCCCTTGTTCCACACCAACTTCTTCCCTGACTTAATGCAGGTGTATTTGATTCCAGCAGAGGTGCTTGTTTGACCGACTTTCTTACATGTTGTGCCGGGCTTTACAGCAGCTGTTGCCATTGGTCCAAGTAATGCCACGGTAAGAGTCACTGTGAGTAACACCAGAAATCTCTTTCGCATATGCAGATTATGGTGGCGTTTAGAGAAAATAACTATGACCCAGTGGTCAAGGTGCTATTCTTTTAAGACCTTCGTCGGAGGGCTAAATCCGCAAGAGTTACATAACAAAAGCCCCGCAGAATAACTTCCACGGGGCTTTTGCTGTGCCAAGGTGGAATCAGACTTCAACCCAATCAAACAGATCCGAGTTATTAGCCAAACGGGTTCCAGCTCTTGTGATGTGAATTCTCAAAATATCTTGTGCAATAGCTGCATTTCGAGTTTCAATAGCATCGACTAACAAGGTGTGCTCACAAAAAGCAATCTGGTGGTCAAGATCAGAAAATGTTGAAACTACCGCGCGCCTATAGTGCTGGGTGCTATTCCAATAATTGGTAATCAACTTTAGTAAGCGAGGTGATGAAACACCTGCATATGTTCCAAGGTGAAATAACCTATCGCGCTCTAGCCAGAGCGCACCTGTTGATTCAGGAGCTGCCAGTGACTTAGCCAGGGATGCCACATTCGCAATCTGAGCATCCGATAAATTGGCAATACTCTCTTGCAATGCGAGTGGCTCCAAGCGTTCTCTAATCTTGTAGATCTCTACACACTCTGCAAAATCCATCCGTGAGACTCGTGCGCTGCTGTGGGAACGAATAACAACTAAACCTTCATTTTCGAGCAAACGCAGTGCTTCTCTGACGGGAATACGACTCGTGCCCAGATCTTGCGCAATTTTGTCTTGAAGCAAAGGCTCGTTTGGCTTAAACCGATGGTCCAAAATCATGGTGCGAATCTGATCAGCCACATGAGTGGCTACGGTCGTAAGTTCATTGCTCTTCACAGGATTCCTTACTGTCGTACATAGTGAATAAATGGGATGTTAGCAGAGGCAATTCAGTGATTCACCCTGAAAGCTCCGCATTAGATTCTTGGATCAAAGACAATCTTTAAAACATTTGCATTCTTTAACTCCTCGAAAACTTCGGGCCAGTTCTCTAATGGCTCAACCCTGCTGATCAGAGGAGCGAGCTTGACTGATCCGTTTTCGAGGAGTTTAAGTGCGCGAATCCAAGAGTGTGGCGTGGATGCAAAGCCAGAAGTTACTAAAAGTTCTTTATAGAGAATGATATCTACGGAGACTTTCACCTCGTGGCCGACTATGCCTACCGCGACATAGCGTGCTCCACGTCGAGCAGACTTTAATGCAACACCAATGCCGCCTTCACTGCCAGAACATTCGATGACGACATCAAAACTTTCAGGCTCTGGCGTGCTTGTTACGGCAAAACCTAATTGCCGAGCAACATCCAAACGAACTTTATCTTTTTCTAATCCAGAAATTGTCACAATCCCACCTGCTGCTCGTGCAACCTGAGCTGCGAGCAGACCCATAGGTCCTGGCCCTGTTACTAAAACCTTGTCAGCAACATTAACTAGTGGTGGATCCAAGAGCAGGTGACAGACACATGCCAGTGGTTCTGTTAGCGCCGCCTCGTGGTCACTTACTTCATCTGGCATTTCATGAAGTAACTCTTCTGCTACCGCGACATAGGCAGCAAAGCCACCATCTACAAACGAGCCCATTGACGCTTTGTTCTTGCACAGATTTCTACGTCCATCTCGACAAAAATCACATCTACAAATTTGGTGGTGTGTTTCGCATGCAACTCTGACACCTATCCACTTTCTATCGACACTCTCCCCTACTTCAACAACAACTCCTGCAACTTCATGTCCCATGACAACTGGTGGAATGGTGGGATAGACATCAGTTGCAATATGTAGATCTGTTCCACATACCCCCGCGCCATGCACCTCTACGATGACCTGACCTGACTTTGGCGCTGGTCGGGGCCACGGCATAACAGAAATTGAATCAGGACCAATTGCCGTCTTAACAATTGCCGTCATTTGCTCTGTGGATTTACTCATGCAGGTACTCTCATTTCTGCGCCTTTGGGGTCATTCGGGTGTTCTGTGAGTTGATGTATTTCAGTTTCCATATAAATATGGAGTGGAAGGCTTTGAATTGCTACTTCGACTTTTCCTTGATCATCTGCCTGCCAAATACCCCACGTGGCGGTGTTTGCATCGGTTCTCCACAGCCTTAACAGAGTGCCTTCTTGAGCTAACTTCTTAGCAACTGCTGCCTCTTGTGTGCGCAAAGCTGATCGATCATTGTCAGATAATTCATGAGGGAAGCTCACTCGCATTTTAATTAAAAAGAGCATTGTCACTTCACTTCAGAATCGTGAAAGGTGACATCACCGCTCTTGTTTACTCCAGTGACTTTATGAGAACCATTAGGAATGATCGTTAGCGTCAACCACGAACTCTCCTTGCCCTGTGGCCCGATCTTTAAGCCTTGCCCTCTGCTGATGGCATTGGCTAATCCGTCATAAGGCCACGAGGATTGTGCTTCTAATGCAAACATAGATGCTCTTCCATACCAAGGGTATTCCGGTGTGCCTCTCATGGTCCACAGCCAGTTATATGGATGTTTTGCTACATCCCATGCCATCGCAACACTGACATATGGTTCAGGTTGTCGCACTGCAGACCAGCCTGCTTTATTTCCGGTGACATAGAGTAAGCGATGTGCTCCAACTGCAGGTTGCTCAGAAAGATCTACTGCAACACCTGAGTGCGAGCGCGCTATGGGCCAATCACTCTCCTGAACACGAAGATCACCACTTCTATCTACATCAGGATGAATTGTGCAACCCTCTGGCAAATCTATGCGACCTCCATCAACTGATGGAAACGCTGGATGATGTCCCCACAAAAAATCTATTTCGAGATCACTGTCATTACTCACATGACCTTCTATGTGCAGTACCGGCTTGTTTGGATCAAGGCGCATTGTCCGGCGCACGGTAATTGGAAATCGTGTTGATGTCTCTAAGGTGCACCAATCTGAACCGTGCTCGATAACGCTCCACTTGGATCTAGAAGCATCACCGTGAAAACCCATCTCGACGCCATTTATTTGGCAGACTTGGCCAGCATTTGGAATCGTCTCCTGCCATCCTCCTCGATACCCTGAAAGCCAGTCCATTTCAGAGCTGCCATAACTAGCTCCCTTGCCCACGGGTGTTGGCGAACTCCAGTCATACCAAGCCAGGGCGTTTCGACCATCCGGGGTGAAAATTCCACGAATCTCAGCGCCCTGTGCTTCATCAATCTCCACAGATAAGTGGGCGTTCTTCAAAATAATCATGAGTAAACCATTCTCAAGAATTCGACTTTAAATGCGAAAGCTAGCAATTAGCAGTGTAATCGTATCCAATCTGAAAAACAAGAATTCTTCGAAAATCTGGCAGCTCTGATAACTCTCTACTTTTACGCGTCTTTTGGAGAATTTTGCGGCAGATAGCAAAACGCCCTCTACCCTTGACATCGAGTGTGGGTGCCGATTGGATAATCTTTAAGAAATGCGAGGTACTTCAATGTTTAGCTTAAAGGGACAGATTGCGATCGTTACTGGGGCTTCTAGCGGGATAGGCCAAGGTATCGCGCTGGGACTGGCCGCTGCTGGGGCAGATGTCGCGACGATTTACTATACAAAAGATGACATTGAGAAAACTCAGCAAGGTGTTGAGGCCTTTGGATCTCGCTTTTTAGGTGTTGAAGGCGATGTCTCTGATTCGGCACAAGTTGCAGAGTTTGGACAACGGGTGCAAAAAACACTGGGAGATATAAACATCTGGGTCAACAACGCTGGCCGTTTAATGATCAAGCCCATCATCAATACCAGCGATGCCGACTGGCGAGGGTTACTAGGAACTAACCTCGATGGATACTTTTATGGATGCAGAGAAGCGGCACGTCAAATGGTGCCCAAACAATATGGCCGGATCATTAACGTAACTTCGATTACAGAATCACAACCCATTTCAAATGCCAGCGCTTACGTGTCAGGCAAGGGAGGCGTTTTAGGTTTAACGCGATCTCTAGCAGTCGAGTTGGCGATCCACGGAATAACTGTCAATGCAATCGCACCAGGTGCGATTCACTCACGTCTAAACGCCGATGTGTACACCCCACAAGTGCGCGCAGTGTATGAAGCACGTATACCAATGAGAAGAATTGGAGTCCCCTCCGACATAGCTCCAGCTGCCGTATTTCTTGCCTCTCGGGAAGCATCCTATGTAACAGGACAACAGATTGCCGTTGATGGCGGTATGACAATCAACGGAGATGTTGGCTTGGGTGAGCAAGAGTGAAAATAGGTGAAGCCAAACTCCTGGCGACAGGATTTTATTTGCTAGAAGCACCACGATGGTTTAATGACCAACTATTTATCTCAGATTTCTTTGCACACAAGGTTCTCAGATTCCCCTCACCAGTAACTGGTGAACATGAGAGTTTTTGTGAGATTCCGGGCCAACCTTCAGGGTTAGGTTTTGCCAAGGATGGGTCAATGCGCATAGTTTCAATGCTAGATCGCAAATTATTCAAATGGGATGGTTTAAAACTTGAATTAGTAGCTGATTTGTCTGGGTACTTTAAGACTGAAGCTAACGATATGGCTATGGATGAAGCAGGTCGTTGTTATATTGGAAGTTTTGGCCTGGCAGGCTTTGGCAGTGCAAGTATTGAGCCATCACCGCTATTAAGAGTCGATATCGATGGCTCCGTTACCGTGGCTGCAGACAATCTGATCTTTCCCAACGGAATTGTTTTTTCAGCGGACGGTAAAACCTTATTCGTTGCCGAAACCTATATAGGAAGAGTCACATCTTTTCCTGTGTTAGAAAATGGTGAACTTGGAGAGCGGAAAATCTGGAAGCAGTTTGGAACTGTGCCCCCAGTGATGGAGTTAAAGAGTGCGACCGAACACTTACCACTTCTTCCCGATGGGCTAGCCCTAGATTCAGAAGGGGCAATCTGGGTTGCTGATGCTAAAGGTCATGGAATCTCTCGAGTTCTTCCAAGTGGAGAAGTCGTAGAATTTGTTGAAACTGGTAACTTAAGTGTTTACGCCGCAACATTTGGTGGAGCTGAGATGAAAACTCTTTACCTTTGTTGCGCGCCTCCTGTTGAAACCCATGATCCTCGGACCGCAAAGCGATCAGCACTGATGTCTTACGAGGGAAGCGTTGTCGGTGTCAAGCGCAGATAATTTAAATCTGCGCGCATTTGTCGCATTTGATCATCGAAACTTATTTGACCGTTTGTTAGAAAAATCCGCGATACCTCTCGAAGAACATCATGCAAC
Source organism: Candidatus Planktophila sp. (assembly GCA_044232665.1). GTDB lineage: Bacteria > Actinomycetota > Actinomycetes > Nanopelagicales > Nanopelagicaceae > Planktophila. Next base: position 5,855 of record JBIILL010000024.1, read on the forward strand.
CATAATTCACATCAAAGAGATGATATTTACCGCTGCAGCTCACGTAGCAGCCAAGCAAGATGGTCTCGCTTCTCACTTTGCTCTTCTTGTGGATGAAAAATACGGGGCCAGAGTTGTCTTAGACGCCCACAATAAAAATCTGCTAGTTGCTTTAGCTGTTGAGAGGAATGAAGCACCTCAATTCACCCTTGAATATGGGCAGGATTGGAAATCTCATGCCGATGCCTTAAATCCAAATTTTATTAAGGTGTTAATCCGATGGTCGAGTGATAACGCACTCAATACTCCTACCACCACATTGCTACAAGAAGTGTTCCAATGGACCAGCCAAACCAACCGCGGATTATTACTCGAAATAATTCCTGAAAATAACAACACCTCACTACTCATCTCTGCTGCACGCGAGATCGTAGATCTGGGTATTTCACCTGCATTTTGGAAGATACCTCTCCCACAATCACTAGATGAAGCCAAGAGGATTGTTCAGGCATCTCAGGGCCAGGGTCACGAACTACCAAAAATATTTATCTTGGGTGGGGCTCGTTCAGGTGAAGAAGCGCGGCGTCAGATACTTCCATTCCTGAGCGTTCCAGGTATTTCTGGGTGGGCTGTTGGACGAGGGATTTGGGGAGATGCATCAGAAAAATATATTTCAGGGTTGCTATCTAGTGATGAATGCATCGAGATGATGACTCAGGAATTAAATGAGTTTTTAAGAATTCTTAAACCAGCTACGTAACATCTCGCAGGTCTGGATAAGCTGTCAGAGTTAAGCCACCATCGACAAAAAGTGTCTCACCAGTTATCCATGAAGCCTCATCACTTGCTAGAAACAATGCCGCTGAGGCTATATCTGCGGGTTGGCCGATTCTTCCCAATGGTGTCTTCTCCAGCCACTTATTGACTACTACTTCAGTTCCATGGCCTGTTCTAATTGACATTGGTGTGTTCACAATTCCAGGTGCAATGGCATTTACTCGTACACCAAACTCACCAAGATCAAGTGCGGCATTTTTGGTCACCATTTGTACGCCAGCTTTTGCCACAGAGTAAGCGGTTGCGCCATATGCAGGTACTTGGCTATTGATAGAAGCGATATTTACAATTGAACCACCTAGCTTCAGCATTGCTTTGGCTTCATGTTTGACTGCTAGGAATACTCCAGTAAGACAAATATCTACAACCTTGTTCCATTGCTCCAATTCTTGTTCATAAATTGGGGCCCCTTCACCAATACCAGCAGCGTTACATGCAATTGAGAGAGGTCCATCTGATGTAGCTAACTTCATCAACTCTATGATGTCTGATTCTGAGCGAACATCCACCAACAAGGTTTTAACTGATTTACCAAATTCTTGTGAAACCTCTTCTAGTGTTGCTGGATTGAAATCGCCTATGGTTACTGTGGCGCCTTCTAAAATCAGACCACGGACAATGCCTAGGCCAATTCCTGAAGCACCACCGGTTACAACTGCGAATTTACCTTGAAACCTTGGAGAGCGCATTTTTCCGCCACCCGCAGCATCACTATCAAATTCAGTGCTAGCCACTTTGCTAACTCTTCTCAGTTATTGTTGCTATGACAACTCCAATTGCTACATTCTCACCAGCAGGCACAAGAATATTGATGATGCCTTCACTCTCTGCTTCATACGTCATCAACGCTTTTTCAGTTTCAATTTGCAAGATCTCTTGACCGCGAGTAACAAAGGAGTTATCTGCGACAAGCCACTGCTCGATGAAGCCCTCTGTCATGTTGTCTGACATTCTCGGCATCTCAACATCTGCCATAGTTTTAGCTCTCGCTCTTCTCGCGGTGAATCTGATCTAATCTCTCTGGAGAAGGCTGCAGCAACTCAAGAGTCTCGCCATCTGGGCCATGGAAATAGCAGACCATCCCACCGCGATTTGTGCCCTCAGTAATAGTCACTGGTGGATTTCTAAAGGAAACCCCATGTCCTGAGAGTTTTTTAAACCTTTCAAGAATGTCATCAACAAGGAAAGCAAAATGTGCGATTCCAGGACTGTTAGTTTCAAGAGGAACAACTGGACCTGATGCAACGACATACTGCACTAACTCTAAAATATGGTCAGAGGCACCATGTCGCACACCTGGGATACGCAAGCGTGCAACCTCAAGAACTGCATCTGGCATACCAACTAACTTTTTTGTGTACTCATTATTTTGTCGTTGACGATTAACTAATTCGAGTCCAAGCACATCTGTGTACCACTTAACAGATTTATCAATATCTGAAACCGTGAAGGAAAAATGAAGGACACCAATCATCATTTCCCATGTCTCTCACGAACTGACTCAAAAATTGATTTTGCTGATGGGAAAAAGGCATTTTCAAGGGCTGGAGAAAAGGGAATCGGTCTATCTTCTGTTGCCATTCTCCACAGATTCTTGCCGTTTCCTTCATTTACTTCATTAGCGATAGCAATTACCTCGCCAGCCCAACCTCCCGTAATGGGACCTTCTTCAACAGCCAACAAACTCTTGGTCTTAGAAAAAGAGTTTTGGATCAGCGCACTGTCTAATGGTCTGAGCGAGCGAAGATCAAGAACTTCAGCACTTATTCCGATTTCGCTTAGTAACTGAGCTGCCCCTAAACAATCTGAAACGCCTCTCATGCAACTTACTAAGGTGACATCACTGCCCTCACGAACAATTCGCCCTTTTCCTAGCACCTCTACCCCAGTTATTTCCTCGCGACTTTCAGCTGTGGAATACAGGGTTTTGTGTTCAAAGAAGAGAACTGGGTTTTCATCACGTATCGCAGCCTTTAATAATCGCTTTGCATCATTAGGTGTTGACGGTGCAACAATTTTTAGACCCGGAACTCCAAGAAACCAGGAGATTGGAACTTGTGAGTGGATGGGGCCAAACCCTCCGCCTCCACCAACGGCAGAACGCACAACTAAAGGAATGCTCTTTTGTTCATTTGAGAGATACCAATATTTCGCAGATTGGTTGACGAGACTATCCATTGCAAGAAAAAGGAAATCTGCAAACATGATTTCTACAATTGGACGCATACCCGCAACCGCACTTCCGAAAGCGGCTGAAGATAGTGCAAGCTCTGAGATGGGTGTATCAAAAACGCGGTCATCTCCGTATTTATCTCTCAAGCCCGGAGTTGCCGCAAATACTCCTCCAGCTTCTGCGACATCTTCACCGAAGAAAATTACATTCTCATCAGCGGCTAATTCCTCATCGATTGCTTCTTTAATCGCACCTCGAAATGTCAGTTCATCTTTTGAAACACTCATGATGCTCTACCGCCTACTCCTTTAGAATCCATAAATTCACTTCCTAGCTTGCCTAGTCCAGGGGTAGGGGCCATTAACCCCTTTTCGCGAACATCCTCCATGGTCTTTCTTACGGCAACCTCAACTGAATCAACTTCCTCAGATGAGAATCCGAATTCATTTACTAGACGCTGACGCGCAAAGATCAATGGATCTCGCAGCTTCCAGGCGTCGAGTTCACCTGGCTTTCGATACTTACCAGGATCGCTTCGTGAATGGCCAACAAATCTGTAGGTGAGAGCTTCAATAAAGACTGGGCCATTTCCACTGCGCGCATAGTCGAAACTTGCACGGGCCGTTTTTTGTACTTCCCAGACATCATTGCCATCAATAGTTTCAGACTTAACCTCGAGTGCTTGAGCTCTTGCTCGGATTGCACCTGCAGTCACATCTTCCCACGGGGTGTACTCACCATATAGATTGTTTTCACATACAAAAATGACTGGCAATTTTCTTACTGCAGCAAAATTAAGGCATTCATAGAAATAAGCTTGATTGATGGCACCATCACCAAAGTATGCAATCGCCACTCCGTTTTTTCTTGCAAGTGATATAGCCGCACCTGTTGCAGCGCCAATGCTGCCACCGATGATTCCGAAACAGCCAATTAATCTGTTCTTTAGATCAATCACATTCATTGAGCCTGATCTGCCACCACACACACCTGTGACCCGACCCAACATTTCATCCATCAACGCCTGAGTTGCCACGCCAGTTGCTAGGGCATGTCCGTGCCCTCGATATGTTGCAGCAACTAAATCTTGAGGTTGTAAGGCAGAGGCAAATCCAACTGCGACAGCTTCTTGACCTGAGTAGAGATGTGTTGTTCCTACGATTTCTCCTTTTTGGAAGAGCGACTGTATGGTCTCTTCAAAAGTTCGAATCAAGAACATCTTTTCAAATAGTTCTAACTCTGTAGATGATTTACTCACTGTTAAATCACCGCCAAAGGTGCAGCAAGGGCTCCGGTGGAGCCTTTGCCTTTTATTGGAGAAAGAATAAAGAGAAATTCATTATGACCGCCGGCCACAAGCTCTGCAGTTTTCACATTCTCAAGAATGTATGTGCCGGTCTCAGCCAATAAGTGTTGGTGAACAACAAATGCACGTGAAGGAATCTCAAAAGGAATAACTTCAAAACCCCAGTTATCTGATCCTAAAATTGAGACTCGCTTATCTGTTAGCCAGTGTGCCAAATCCCATCCACATCCTGGCTCTCCATCAAGGAATTTTTCATTATCAACATTCCAATAACTCATCCAGCCAGTGTGTAAGAGAACAGCGTCCCCAGCACCAATTTCGACACCTTGACGCTTGCAAGCCATCTCCGCGTGTTCTGGCGTTATAGCAAATCCACTCTCTAAGACTTTCTTACCTACAACAGCTGCGATATCTAAGCAAACTCCTCTTGTTACCCAAGGCTTCATATTCTCAGCCCCTAACTTGGTAACACCAGTTCTTGCAAAGAAATCCTTATAGTGCCAGCCGTTATATGCCCTGCCAGCAATTCCATTGTGACAAAGTCCATCTACGTGACATCCAACATGATACGAGTGAGATACAAACTCTTCGAATCCACTCCACTCGCTAACATCTTTTGTGTGACCAGCAAGTGCGCTATCGGCCAAAATAAGCTGATTCCATGCGCGGCCTGCCGGACCGGGCATGCTGGCTTCCATCGTCGGTGCTAACTCAATGATCGTTCCTGATTTAGGAATTCGTAAGGCAGCGGCAGTTCTTGCTGCTGTTAATTCATTACCGGCTCCGGCTTGATCACCTGCGCCATACCGTGAAGGCCACCATTGAGGACTCTTAGTCCCAAACCCGTCATATGTAGTACTCATGAAACCTCTCTTGAAAATTGATTAATTCGCCGAAGGATTTAATCCAGGCTTAAGGATTTGGCGGGGTAAGTGCAAGAAGGACAACTAAAATTTCAGGCCCATTATTAACAATTCCGTGATCACACCATGAAGGAAGATAGATATAGTCTCCAACTTTTACCGGTCTTGAACCACCTTTAAAGAGCATCTCTCCACTGCCTGATTGAATGATGTAACACTCTTCAGCTTCGTGGTTGTGGATCTCCATCTTTGACATTGGGGGCACAAAGAGAATCGACAGAGCAAGGCCTTTTGATGGTGCGTTAACATTTGAAGGGTGGAGCAAGCGAATGCCACAGGTAGGAATCGTGTCCTCTGAATAGATCACTGGAACACCTTCTTGGGCGGTGATGAAATAGGGAACTCCGCCATCAGCCGGCTTTGGGGTTTTGGGGTTCAAATTCTCATAAGCTGGTAATACTTTATAAGCTGGCATTTACTCTTCCCTTCCCTAAGGTCGCATCCGCTACCTTTTTTGCCTTCAACTCTGTAGTGGTGCCGACGGTTCATTCGAACTCTTCTGAGCCCAATCTCGATAAAAAAGCCTATTCCGCGAAGAGGCGTTCCACCATAGACGGGCCCTAAACCCCGCCTATGAGGCGAGGTCGAGCAATCGTATCCAATCGCACTTCCAATACCCTGTCAAGGATATCAATTCACGCTCAATCAGGCGTGAGGGCTAGAAAGTGACCACAAATCGTATACAAATCCCTTGCACTCTCAACCCTTCCGTGCCAGCATCGTCACATCTCATCTTGAGATGAAATAGAAGAGTTTTAGGAATTACGGATGATGAGAAAAGTTGTGAACTGTTCAACACAAGGATTGCTTAAATCCAAGCTTTCCTCTCGGGATATCGCTTCCTTTTTCCAAACTCGCTGATTTAAAACCCTAGGAGGAGACTCAATGCTCGGAAAGTTGAAATCGAAAAAGACCGCTGCGGCATCAATTTTAGTAGTCGGCGGACTCTTGATAAGTGGGTTAGTTGCACCGGCTTTTGCCGCACCTGCCCAACCATACAAGGGACAAACAATAACTCTGCAAACCTATTCAGGTGTACCAGAGTTTGATTATTTCAAATCTTTAATGCCAGCATTTACAAAGAAAACTGGTATCAAAGTTAACTATCTCCAATTACCTGTTGCCACAATTGACCAAAAGATCCCACTACAGCTCAAAGCAAAAGATTCTGGGCTTGATGTGTTCTTTACTGGATCAGAAAAAATCTCGGCATTTGTTGGTAGCGGAGGAGTTCCTGATCTAAATCCCTACATCAACAATAAAAGTAAGACTGCCGCTAACTATAACTTTAAAGATATAGCGCCAGCAGTTGAAGCTGCATGTCAAATGGGTGGGAAAACTTATTGCATCGCCGTTCACACTGGTGGAGCTCTTTTGTATTACAACACAAAGATGTTCAAAGAGGCTGGCTTAACACGTCCCCCTCAGACTCCAGAAGAACTGCTTACATATGCTAAGAAGTTAACAACACCTGATCATGCTGGATTCTGTGTTCGTGGTGATAAGTCACAAGGTCTATACGATGCTTTCCAAATTTGGAACTGGTTTATTCCTTATAACAACCCAATTACTGGAACATACTTCGATAAGAACTGGAATTTCTTGCTTGGTACTGAACCTCAGGCAAGCAAGTTTGGAACCTACTATCGCGACCTACTTCAAAACACTGCCCCTAAGGGAATTGCAACATATCTAGTAACAAATTGTTTGCAAGATTTCCAACAAGGACGAGTTGCGATGTGGCATGACGATTCCGGATCAATTCCAGATGTTCTGGATGCAGCCAAGTCAAAGGTAAGTTCAGACACTGCGTTCTGGTCAATGCCTTGCCCAGCAATTAACCCAAATAATTGTGCTCTAGTACAACCATTTGGTATTTGGATGAACAATGCTTCTAAGAAGAAGGATGCTGCATGGCAGCTCATTCAATTCCTAACAACAGCTGAAACACAAAGAGGCGCTGCAATGGCAGGAAAAGTATTGACGCCTTCTCGACTTTCAGTTCTTTCAGATCCGAAGGCAAAGGCAGTGCTTCCAAAGACATTCCCAGAGGCACTTACTTATATCTTGGGTCATCCTGATACCGCATTGCTTCCATTCATTCCTGAAGGTGTGCCGCTTATTAAGCCAATCGCCGATGGTTTATCCGACCTCATTACAACTAATACCCCAGTTGCAGAAATCATGGCAACGATGAAGGCCGGTGTCGATAACATCATGAAGCAAGCAGGTTATCCAAAGCCTTTCCCAAAGGGCTAACGCAATAAAAAGTAAAAATCTATAAAGATCGTGAAAATGTAATAGAGAACTTGTCTCTAAGGGGGGCAAGTTCTCTATTGCACACGGGAGAGGAAACCAA
>JBIILL010000090.1:0-4501 GCA_044232665.1 Candidatus Planktophila sp.
TACATCCACCTACGTATGCTCAACGATGGCTTTTTGATTACCCCGTTCCACAACATGGCGTTGATGTGTCCGGATACGACTGTGGCCGATGTGGATGCCCATACGAAGGCGTTTCGCAGTATGTGCGGGGAATTAGTCCTCTAAAGGTTATTGACTGCTCAAAGCGAGCACTGGAAAATTGCACTATGAAGAGATTGATCGCCTTGGTCAGCGCAGTTGTACTTGGCTCTAGCCTGCTAATGAACTCAGCTAATGCTGAGTTGACTGGCGGTACGTGGACCCTTACAACTGAAAGCGTCAATCTAAATCTCAAAGGTGTTAGTCCTTATGTTGAAAAGACCACCGCAGGACTAGATCGCATTTGGTTTGCCTCCCCTGATGCACTCCCGGATCCCATCATGATTACCGATTGCACCGAATCAGGTGCTTGCACACGCCAAACATTGGCATCTCGCTTTGGATCAGATGCAACGGTCGTAACACTTAAGGATGGCACCCGTAAAGTATTTTTTGTTGAAATGGGTCCAAGCGGGAAGAACATTAGATTTGCCACAATTACTGGAAACACTTTGGCGCACGGTGCAGTCTCTGAATTAAATGTTGCAGGCTCTAGCGTTTCTCAAAATGAAAAGGCATGGGGAGTTCCAGATTCAGTTTTGCTTCCAGATGGTCGTGTACGCGTCTATTGGGTGTTATCAGATCAAGCAACAGGTAAAGCTGGATTGCCAGAGACATTAGTGAGTGCAACCTCAACTGATGCAACTGCAACAACTTTTGTTCGAGATCCGGGTACACGCTTAACAGGTGGATATGTGGATTCAGATATCTTGCGTGCAAAAGATGGTGACTGGGTCATGATGGTTTCTACAGGACCTGGAGGAGGAACCCAGTTTCTCTATATGGCAACTTCGAAGGATGGATTAACTTGGGATTTAAATCCAAGTCCGATCTCTTCAAGTAGTGAATCCGCACTTGATCCAACCGGCTATGAAACCGGAACTAACACCTGGCGTATTTATTACGTTTCTTCAGAGCCAGGGATGCGCGTTGATCGAAACTATGTGTTAAAGCGTGCAACTTTGAGTTGGAAAGAAACTGTTGCAACTCCTACCCCAACGCCTACTCCGACACCAGTGGCAACGGCAACTCCTACTCCAACACCTTCAGAAACTATCGCGCCTACGCCGACTCCTTCAGCGACAGTTGTTGCGACGGTTAAGCCAGTTGCGAAGAAGACAACGATTACATGCGTAAAGGGAAAAACCACAAAGAAGGTAACAGCGGTTAATCCAAAGTGCCCTGCTGGATACAAGAAGAAGTAGAGCTAGTTAAACCCTAACGACCCATACAGTTTTAAACCCTTTTCATTATCTGCGTCCACATACAAGATTGCATGCTTTAACCCTTTATTAACAAGGTAATTGATTGCTTCAACTGAAAGCGCTCTAGCAATGCCTTTGCCTGCATGATCTGGGTGTGTGCCAACAACGTAGAGCTCACCGACAGGATCTTGATTGATTAAGTCCTGGTGGATCTTTGTCCACACAAAGCCTTCAATGACACCGTTTTCTGTGGCTAAGAAGAAGCCATCTGCATCAAACCATGGCTCTGCGATGCGGTTGTCTAGATCCTGCATCGCCCAATTACCTTGATCTGGGTGATGAGCAAATGCGATGTTATTGAGTTCTAGCCATTGTTGTTTATGGATTGTCGGGTTAAAGGTTTCGATTGTGTAGTCGTGATCTGCTTGTGGCAGGGAGTCGGTGTTGAGATCCCGATGAAGCTTAAGGATGTGACGCATTGTTAAGCATCAACGGTAAAGCGGTATCCAACATTTCGGACGGTGCCGATGATTGCTTCAAATTCTGGGCCCAGCTTTGAGCGTAGGCGTCGGATGTGAACATCTACTGTGCGAGTACCACCGAAGTAGTCATAGCCCCAGATCTCTTGCAACAACTGCGCGCGAGTAAAGACACGACCTGGGTGTTGAGCTAAGTACTTCAAGAGTTCAAACTCTTTGAAAGTTAAATCTAAAACGTTTCCCTTTAGGCGGGCGGTGTAGGTGGTTTCATCAATTGTTACTTCACCGCTACGAATTTCTCCGCTGTGTGGGTCTGCTGCAACCATTTCAATTGCATGCTTACCAAGAGCGATGCGGATACGTGCATCTACTTCAGCAGGTCCTGCGGTATCAAGGATGACATCATCAATTCCCCAGTCAGCGTTCATCGCTGTTAGGCCACCTTCAGTTGTGATTGCAATGATGGGGCAACCAACACCTGTTGAGTGAAGCAGCTTTGTGAGAGATTTGGTTGCAGGTAGATCGCGACGTGCATCTATAAATAAAACATCAGCATCAGGGGCATCTACTAAGACGCTTGCTTCGGCAGGCAAGATGCGAACTTGGTGCTGCAGCAAACCAAGTGCGGGAAGCACCTCTGCGCTGGCACCAAGAGTGTTCGTAAGTAGAAGAACTCTCGCCATTGGTACAGACTACCCCTGTGAAATCTCTGCTTCCAATCGCGATCGTGCTGGTCATAGCTACCGCATACGGGCTTTGGTATCAGCGCTCTCGCGGCAAGGTTGTTGTTAAGTCAGATAAGGGCTTGATTACACAAGAGATGATCGGGGCGGCATTGGGTGCTCGCGTGACCTTGGTGCAGTTCTCATCAGCCTTTTGTAGCCCGTGCCGGGCAACCAGAATGTTGCTCGAAGATGTCACAGCAGAGATGGACGAGGTTGCCTATGTCGAGATCGATGCTGAGGCCAATCTAGAACTTGTGCGCACCTTAGATATCCGCAGCACGCCAACTACCTTGTTTCTAGATCGCACCGGCCACGAAGTCGGCCGCGCAATGGGAGCACCTAAGCGGGACCAAGTTTTGAGCGCAATTTCAGCTATTCGTTAATGCGAATAACTCGCAACTCGCGTTAATACTGCAACTCTTTTACTCTTTACCTATGTTGTTAGCAGCTACTAAGCGCCGTGTGATTGATTACGGACGTATTGCTGCCTCTTTGTGTATTGCTTAATTGTTTCTTCATTTAACAATTAACCAACCAACGACAAGGAAAAGAAATGACACAAACTATAAATTCAACTAAGAGCACAACCATCATCGATGCACGTGGACCACGCTTTGGCGCTGTCATTACAACTGTTGTTCTAGCAACCGCCCTCGCCACAAACAATGTGTGGGTAATTGTTGCCCAAGCTATTGTTTTTGCAATCGGTGCAATTAAGGGACCTCAGTTCACACCGTATGCATTTATCTTTAAGACATTAGTAAAGCCTCGACTTAAGAGTGCGTTTGTTAGTGAAGATGTGCGCCCACCACAGTTTGCACAATCTGTTGGATTGCTCTTTGCACTAGCTGCAATTGGTGGATCACTCTTTGGCGTTAACGCCATCTTTACCGTCGCTGTTGCCTTTGCATTAGGCGCAGCATTCTTGAACGCAGGCTTTAACTTCTGCCTTGGGTGCGAGATCTACCTTCTCCTACTTCGCGCTCGTAGCAAGTAAGGGTAGGCTTAACGCATGGCTGCAAAACATGAACTCCATGAAAAGGGCTTGCGCTTAACACCACAGCGCGAACTCGTTCTTTCTGCTGTGCGCTCATTGGGGCATGCAACACCTGAAGAGGTTGCAGAAAAGGTGCGAGAAACACATCCTGGAATCAATCTTTCAACTGTGTATCGAAACCTAGAAACCCTTGAAAACGTTGGTCTGGTGCAGCACACCCACTTAGGTCATGGCGGTGCGACCTATCACGCAGCTGAAGAGTTAACTCACCTGCACCTTGTCTGTGATTCATGTGGATCTGTTGGCGATGCTCCGATTGAAACTGCTGCAAACTTTGTAAATCTATTGGCCGATGATTACGGCTTTAAGACTGATGTTTCACACTTTGCAATCACCGGCACCTGTGCTGCGTGCGTTAAACCATAGGAGTAACCTTGGTGCATGAGCGCCGTTCTAGTTGAAGCAGGTCCTGACAAAGGGGCTGTGTGGCATTTTGGCGAACCAGTTAAAGAACAACGCGCACTAGAAGCCGGAACCGCCTGGGCTGATTTATCGCATCACAATGTTATTGCTGTTAGCGGTGTTGATCGTTTGAAGTGGCTTCATGATTTAACAACTCAGTTTGTGAGCGACTTACAGCCTGGCGTGTGGATGGCAAACATGATTTTAGATGCCAAGGGCCACGTTGAGTTTCAATTCAATGTGGTTGACGACGGCACAACAACATTTCTTGTGTTAGATCCTGGTTACGCAGAGCAACTAATTGAGTACTTAACAAAGATGAAGTTCATGCTGCGGGTTGATGTTAAAGATGCAAGTAGTGAGTTTGCAGTCTTGCGCGCACCGGGTGCACCAACTGACATCGGTGGACCATTTGCTTTGGTGCCACGAGCAGAGGTTGAAGAGATGAAGAAAACTTTTGGTGGGGTGGCAACACAGGTTGGCACTTGGGCACTTGATGCTGAGCGCGTTGCAGCA
>JBIILL010000091.1:0-4445 GCA_044232665.1 Candidatus Planktophila sp.
ATCTGCAAAATAATCAGCAATCATCGTGCGAAGTTCACGCAACGTGGCAGGAACAGTTGAGCAGACAGCTAAGCCAGTCATCTTGTAATCTTCAATGAGAGCGCGATATTGCAGCCACAACTCATCTGCGGTACTGCGAGGATCTGTTTTGACTCTCCACGAGTGAACCAATTCCTTATCATCAAAGATTCCAAGAACGGTATTTGTATTTCCAACGTCAACTGTTAATAACATTGTTATCTCCCCACCATTGGCATGTTGTCTATCAAGCGAACTCCCTCAACCCATCCAGCAATAATTGCTCGGCGGTTCTCTGTACCTTCATCTGCTAAGGAAAAATCCTTTTCATCAATAATTGTTGCGTAATCCTTATCAAAGCCAGGTTCCATAGATAGCGTCGTGTTGAGTATTTCCTGAGCGATTTCTACTGTTGGGGCTAGCTTTGCAGCCGCTAACGCCCGGTGAATAACCAATGCAACATTTCGACCAGTTTCACTCAGTCGCAAATTGCGTGAGGACATTGCTAAACCATCAAATTCGCGAACCGTTGGAACGGCAACGATTTCAATCTTGCTCTTCATTGCTTTAATAATTGTTAGCTGCTGAAAATCCTTTTCGCCAAATACAGCCTTGTCTGGCTTTGCAATTGCACACAGCCGATCTATAACTGTTACGACGCCATCAAAGTGACCAGGACGCGAAGAGCCTTCATATAAATTTCCTAGCGCTCCAGCGCTTAATGTTTTGAATCCTTCTGGATATAGATCTTCGTACTCAGGAAACCACACCTCAGTAGCGCCAGCAATTGTTGCGATTTCGATATCGCGCTCTGGTGAACGCGGATACTTTTCTAACTCTGATTTATTCTCAAACTGCAATGGATTTACAAAGATGCTTACGATTACATCTTTATCCAATGTGCGCGCACGTTTAATCAACGCTTGGTGGCCTTTATGCAAGGCGCCCATTGTTGGCACTAATACAGTCATTTCAGTGGCTCCAGTCCTTTCGTGGGGTACCGGGCGAGATGTTCTAAAGTTTACCTCTAAGCAGGCAATTGCTCCAAAAGTTCTTTTATTGCTCCATGCGTAAGCAGGATTGCATCAGGCTCAATTTCAAACCATGGTTCAAGAACAAAACGACGCTCATGTGCGCGTGGGTGCGGCAGCTGCAACTCATCAGCCTTACTTAACAACCCCCCGTATTGAATGAGGTCTAAATCAATGGTTCGGGGTCCCCAATGCTCAATTCTTTCCCGGCCCAAACTCTTTTCAATGCCATGTAGCAATGACAATAAATCCATTGCGGGTAACTCGCTATCAATAATGCACACAGCATTTAAGTAATCAGGTTGCTCTGGTCCACCAACTGGTGCGGTTGTGTAATAGCTAGATACCAATTGCACATCATTTGCTTCGCGAAGTAGTGCAATTGCTAAGTCAAGATTCTCTTTTGGTTCACCAATGTTGGCCCCAAGTGCGATTACAGCTTTCATCGTGATCTGGTTACAACTACTGCAATATCTTTTAATTGCGCAGCAACTGGTGCCTGAGGCTTGTGCACGGTGACAGTCACAGACTTTACTTTCACATGTTGATTTAGCACTCGCTCTGCAATTCGCGCGGCCAGCTTCTCAATTAAATTAACCGGATTACTTGTTATCTCTTCGACAACCAAATCTGTGATCTCGGCATAATTGACGGTATCTGCAATCGCATCTGATTGTGAGGCCGCTTTCAAATCAACTACAAGTGTTACGTCCACAAAGAAGTCTTGACCATCTTTGCGCTCTTGCTCAAATAATCCGTGATAACCAAAACCATGGATACCTGTTAGAACAATCTGATCACTCATTGCGCTAACACCTCCTTATGTGGTTTCACGCTATGAACTCTAACCGCCCACACACCTGTCGTGGCAAGTCGCTTTGTTAAATCAATTGTTGCTTGTTCGCGTTCATCTGGAGAGTCCCCACCTAGAAAGCGCTTACGCGATGCGCCGACTAATACTGGATAGCCCAAATCAACAAAGGAATCAATTGAATCAATGATCTCCCAGTTATGTTCGGCATCTTTAGCAAAACCTAGACCTGGATCAATTATTAGATTGCCAACCTCAATACCTGCATCCAAAGCAGCGGTAATTCGCTCCTGTAGCTCTGAAATCACATCAACGACCACATCGTTATAAATAGCCTTTGAATTCATATCTTTTGACTGTCCGCGCCAATGCATTGCAATATATGGCACTCCTAGGCGGGCAGCGGTTTGTAGCATCTCTGGGTCTGCTAATCCCCCGCTGACATCATTGATTATTGATGCACCAGCTTTAACTGCAGCCTCTGCTGTACTTGCACGCATAGTGTCAATGCTGATTCTTGCGCCATGTTTTGCGAGTTCAGTTATTACCGGAATAGTCCGTTCTATTTCTTCTACTTCACTGACACGTTCTGCGCCAGGTCTAGTTGACTCTCCACCAATATCAATGATGTCGACACCTTCTGCAATCATTTCTAAACCACGTGCAACCGCTGCATCAAACTTATTATGTCTTCCACCATCGGCAAAAGAGTCAGGGGTAACATTTAAGATGCCCATGATCAACATGAGTATTACGCCTTAGTGATAAGTGAAATTGCTTCTGCGCGTGTAGCAGGATTTAACAATGCGCCACGAACAGCAGATGTTGTAGTTCGAGCATGAGATTTCTTAACTCCACGCATCGACATACATAAGTGCTCACAATCAATAATTACAATCACACCTAGCGGATCCAAAATCTTCACCATGGCATCTGCAATCTGAGTAGTTAAACGCTCTTGCACCTGTGGGCGCTTTGCATACAGATCAACCAAACGTGCAAGCTTTGAAAGACCGGTGATCTTTCCACGCGGGATATATCCGATATGTGCAACACCGTGGAACGGAGTTAGGTGGTGTTCGCAATGTGAAAAGACTTCGATATCTCGAACGATAACTAACTCTTCATGGCCAATATCAAAAGTTGTTGTTAAAACATCCTCTGGTGATTGCCACAACCCTTCAAAATTTTCCTTCATGGCACGTGCAACGCGTGCAGGAGTCTCTTTTAATCCTTCACGTTCAGGGTCTTCGCCAAGGGCAATAAGTAGTTCACGAACAGCCTTTTCAGCACGTTCCTGGTCATAAGGACCAGCAGCGCGACCATCAGAGACGGTTACTTTATTTACCGTCACTTGCAGCCTTCTTACGAGTTGGTTTCTTGGCTTTAACAGGTGCCACAACAATGCGCTCTGGAACATCCACTGGTGGTTGCTCAGATGGAATACGAGTTGCAGATCCAGTCCATGCAGGACGCTTAGTCACTAGCTTTACCTTTTTAAAGATAGCTGCGATTTCATCCTTGTTCAATGTTTCCTTTTCAAGAAGTTCAATCACCATCTCATCAAGAATCTTGCGATTGGCAACCAAAATATCAAATGCTTCTTGATGTGCATTTTCAATTAAACGACGAATTTCGCGGTCAACAACGCCTGCGATGTTTTCGCTGTAGTCGCGTTGATGTCCATAATCTCGACCTAAGAATGGTTCAGAAGCACCGCCGCCAAGTTTGATTGCACCAATAGCTTCAGTCATTCCGTATTGAGTAACCATTGCGCGTGCAAGCTCTGTTGCCTTTTCAATGTCATTAGATGCACCAGTTGATGGATCGTGGAAAATTAGCTCTTCTGCTGCACGACCACCCAATGAATACGCTAACTGATCAAGTAATTGATTACGAGTTGTCGAGTACTTATCTTCATCTGGCAGAACCATTGTATAACCAAGTGCACGGCCACGAGGCATGATCGTCACCTTGTGAACAGGGTCGGTATGTGGCAAAGCATGCGCAACAAGTGCGTGACCAGCTTCGTGATAAGCGGTAACTCGACGTTCATCATCGCTCATCAAACGAGACTTACGTTGTGGTCCTGCCATAACGCGATCAATTGCTTCATCTAGTTCTGGATTTCCAATTGCTGACTTGTCTTCACGAGCAGATAAAAGCGCTGCTTCATTGAGAACATTTGCTAAATCAGCACCAGTAAAACCAGGGGTGCGACGTGCGTAATCAACTAGCTTTACCTCATCGCTAAGTGGCTTGCCCTTTGCATGCACCTGCAAGATCGCTTCGCGGCCCTTGAGATCCGGACGATCAACAGCGATCTGGCGATCAAAACGACCTGGACGAAGCAAAGCTGGATCTAAAACATCTGGACGGTTAGTTGCAGCAATCAAAATAACTTTCGAGTTTTCCTCAAAGCCATCCATCTCAACTAGTAGTTGGTTGAGTGTTTGTTCACGTTCATCGTGACCACCACCCATACCTGCACCACGTTGGCGACCAACAGCATCAATTTCATCGATGAAAACAATTGCCGGGGCGTTTGCTTTTGCCTGATTAAACAAATCGCGCACACGTGCCGC
>JBIILL010000092.1:0-4433 GCA_044232665.1 Candidatus Planktophila sp.
CAGGATCAGTAAACAATGGTTCAGTTGATGTTCCTTCAGTTCTATTGGTTCCAGTTGGTATCACAAAGGCAAACGTCAAGGACGTTATTGCTGATGGATTCCAGACTCGCGAAGCAGTTTGCGAAGGAATCGAAGAGCTCTGCACAGCAAACGGACTCTAATATCCGACCTGTAAAGCAGATATAGAAATAAGTTGCGGCTCGGAGGAAACTCCGGGCCGCAACTGCTTTACCCACTGGCTGATAAAGTTTGGATAGATTAAGTCCAGGCAATTGCAATTTGAAGAAATCGGGAGATCATGACAACACCGCTACTGTCCTTACGGGGAATCAATAAATCCTTTGGACCGGTTCATGTACTAAAAGATGTCAACTTCGATGTTCATGCTGGGCAGGTGACCGCACTTGTTGGCGACAACGGCGCAGGCAAGAGCACGCTGATCAAGTGCATCGCCGGTATCTACACACCAGAAGCGGGTGAATTCCATTTTGAAGATAACAAGGTTTCAATCGGTGGTCCACGTGATGCGACCGCACTAGGAATTGAGATTGTGTATCAAGATTTAGCGCTGTGCGATAACTTAGACATCGTTCACAATATGTTCTTAGGTCGCGAGCAAAAGCGTGGACCAGTATTAAATGAAACTTCAATGGAAGCACTCGCCCGAAAGACTTTAGATGGCTTGAGTGTTCGTACCGTTAAATCGATTCGTCAAACAGTTTCTTCTCTTTCAGGTGGACAGCGCCAGACGGTAGCAATTGCCCGCGCAGTACTCTGGAACAGCAAGGTAGTAATCCTTGATGAGCCAACTGCAGCACTTGGCGTGGCACAGACCGAACAAGTACTTAACCTGGTTCGCCGTCTTGCAGATAATGGTTTAGCTGTCGTTCTAATTAGCCACAACCTAAACGACGTATTTGAAGTTGCAGACAATATTGCAGCCCTATATCTAGGAAATATGGCAGCACAAGTAAATAAGAATGAAGTTATTCCTCGTCAGGTAATTGAATTGATCACCACAGGAAAATCCGCTGGAGTTGAAGCTCCCTCTGCAAACACTGGAGCTGCTAAATGAGCATGACAAATGATGTTGAGGTTCCAACACTTAAGGGTGCTGCAAAGGATTACTGGTCACGCGTAAAGGCCGGCGACATTGGTTCTTTGCCTGCAGTCTTGGGCTTGATCGCTCTGTGCCTTGTATTTGGAAGTATGTCTAGCGTTTTCCTAACTCCTGGAAACTTTGCAAACCTGATTACCCAAGCTGCAGCAGTAATTGTTATTGCGATGGGCTTAATTTTTGTTCTGCTCCTTGGCGAGATTGATTTATCTGCTGGATATACAGCAGGTGTGACAGGTGCAGTTCTAGTTATCTTGATAACTAATCAAGGTCAACCTTGGTATGTGGCATTAACTGCAAGCATCGCAGTAGGTGCAGTTTTAGGTTTCCTTTTGGGCTCGCTAGTTGCCCGACTTGGAATTCCATCATTCGTTGTAACTTTGGCAGCTTTCTTGGCCTTCCAAGGAATTTTGCTTCTCTTAGCTGGTGAAGGTGGAACCATCCGCGTTGAGGATCCAACAATCCTTGCAGTTGAAAATAGCAATATGTCACCAACGGTTAGTTGGATCTTCTTCCTTATCGTTGCCGTTGCCTATGTTCTCTCAGGTCTTACAGCGATGAACTCACGTCGTAAAGCGGGATTAAAAACAGAGCTCAAGAAGTTATGGATCATCAAAACTGCTGGGCTCCTTCTCATTACAGGTCTTGCTGTATTTGCTCTCAACCTTGAGCGAAGCAATAACCCAGATTTAGTAAGCCTTAAGGGAATTCCATATGTTGTTCCAGTTATTTTGTTGCTTCTTGTTATTGGAACATTTGTATTAGGTCGCACCGCATTTGGTCGCCACATTTATGCAGTTGGCGGAAATGCTGAAGCTGCACGTCGTGCTGGTATTGATGTGAAGCGAATTCGGATTGCAGCATTCATGATCTGTTCTTCTTTGGCCGCAATTGCTGGAATGATCTTTGCTTCTCGTCAAAACTCTGTTTCTCCAACAACTGGTGGAAGTTCAACACTTCTCTATGCCGTTGGTGCTGCAGTCATTGGTGGAACATCACTATTTGGTGGAAAAGGAAAGATGCGGGATGCAATCCTTGGTGGCCTTGTAGTTGCTGTCATTGATAACGGCATGGGACTACTTGGATATGCAGCCGGCATTAAGTTCATTGTTACAGGACTTGTTCTACTTGTTTCAGCCGGCGTTGACGCGATCTCTCGACGCGGCAATCTCACCAACTAGTGCAGCTTTACTTCAAGCCCATCAAGTGCTCTAGAGCAAGCTGATCAATGGCTTCATAGCCGTAACCACGCTTGCCTGCTGCTTCAACATCAAAGGAATCCTTTGCAAGATCCTTCCATGTTTCACCTGCAGCAAGTGTTGGCTCTGAAAGTCCTGGAATGCTTGACTCCTTCATCGCTGCAATAACTCGTGAATCGGCGCGGAAAGCTAATGCGCGTTCTTTAAGAGCAAGGTAGGTGCGCATGTTTGCAGTTGCTGACTCCCACACTCCCTTGTCATTTTCTGTGCGAGCTGGCTTGTAATCAAAGTGCTTTGGTCCGCTGTAGTTGTAACGCTCAAGTAGATCAACTAAGAAGAATGCAGACTTTAGATCTCCATGGCCAAACACTAAATCTTGATCAAACTTTGGACCGTGCTGGCCGTTCAGGTCGATGTGGAACAACTTCTTGTGCCATAAGGCTTGTGCAATTCCATGGACAAAGTTAAGTCCCGCCATTTGCTCGTGACCAACTTCAGGGTTTAGTCCAACAAGTTCTGGGCGATCTAGAGAGTTGATGAATGCAAGTGCGTGTCCCACTGTTGGCAAGAAAATATCACCGCGTGGTTCATTTGGCTTTGGTTCAATTGCAAACTTAATGTCATAACCATTGTCAGTCACAAACTCACCCAATGTATTGAATGCTTCACGGAAGCGATCAAGTGCAACGTAGGCATCTTTTGCGCCATCTGATTCAGCACCTTCGCGGCCACCCCAACACACATAGGTTGTTGCGCCAAGTTCTAAAGCCAACTCAATGTTTGTCATCACCTTACGAATTGCATAACGGCGAATATCTTTATCATTTGATGTAAAGGCACCATCCTTAAAAACTGGATGCGTAAACAGATTTGTTGTCGCCATCGGAACCTTCATGCCGGTTTCAGCAAGAGCTTTTTTGAAACGATCAATGTGTCCGCGACGAGAAGAGTCATCGCTTCCAAATGGGATCAAATCATCATCATGGAAAGTCACACCATGTGCTCCGCGTGCAGCTAGCTCATTGACTGTGCGGACTGGGTCCAAAGGATCACGAGTTGCATCACCAAAGGGGTCACGCGCCTGCCAGCCCACTGTCCAGAGGCCAAATGTGAACTTATCTGCAGGTGTTGGGGTCAATGACATGGCTTAAAGCCTTTCTATGCGTAGTCGCCGTTTGGAACATCGGTAACTTACCTCTAATCTTGACCCCTATCCATACGGAAGCGGTAACGCTTTGGTAAGGATTTGCGGGAGTGGTGAAATGGCAGACACGCAGGTCTTAGGAACCTGTGTCTTCGGACGTGCGGGTTCAAGTCCCGCCTCCCGCACACATCTATAAGCAGGAAGTTACAGTTCATACATGGCAAAGAAATCTGCAGCCAAAATCAAAATGGAAGCCGCTGAAGTAAAGCGCGCTGCTGCTGCCCGCCGTGAAGAAAAGAAACAGCAATCTGAAACTGTTGTTACTAACGGAACTGCAGATCTAGATCGCTATGAATCCTTAGATGGCGCTTGGCGTGAAATCGGCTTAGCTGCACCTGCCAGGCGTGCACTAGTTGATGATGGTTTATTTGAGTTAGCTGACCTGCGCAAGGTCTCACTTGTAGCCGTAAAGGAATTGCATGGCATGGGACCAAATGCAATTCGTATTTTAACTACAGAAATGAAAAAGGCTGATCTCTCCTTTAGAAAGTAACGCCTGCTTTAATTACTAAAAGCAAATGCAATCAAGGCAATACCAGAAATAGCTAGCAATGCTTTGATCTCACGGCGTGCCAATATTTTAAGCATTGCCGGTATGAATGTTGCTCCAATGATTAAGGCACCTGGTGCAAAAATTAATGCACTCCGGGAAACAATATCGGACTCGCCCCATTGGTATCGAAGATTAATCAGTCCACATGCAAAGAGCAGATAACCACCCATTCGGTAGTTATTGATCCAAATCTTCTCGTCTTGATTTTTGGGTGAGACTGAATTATTCATGTGCTTAGTCTAGAAAACAGAATAGGAGTGCCGCTTTCGCGACACTCCTATTCTTAGGAATATTGTGCTAATTACTAATCAAAAGATTAGTGATCGTCCTTCATTCCTTCTGCAACTGACTTCATGCGTG
>JBIILL010000093.1:0-4356 GCA_044232665.1 Candidatus Planktophila sp.
AGGGGTCAAAGCCTTCGGACCTTGGAAATCTACGCGTGGCGAGGTCCAATAGATAGGAAGAACAGGTAACGAAAAGGTCACGATTCCACGCTGAAGTGGACAAATCTGAGGTCGTATTTACTTATCCGGGCAGGTGCAACGATCGGCTTCTGGGACCCCAAAAAGGGCGTCTTCTATGTGCTCACCGCAGCCAGACCAGGTGAATTTCCCGCAATTTCTACATACAACTTTGCTACACATGCTTAAAGCCTACAGCCCAGTCACTTTAACCGCAGCCAGGGCAACCCCAGCCACAACCACCCAGGCAACCATTCCCATTGCCATAGGGCGTGGACCAATAGCGCGTATCGCCTTCCAGCGAACACCCGAACCAAGTGCAACTAAACCTGCGCCCAGCAATAACTTGCTGGTTAAAACAATATCTCCGTGCACTCGATCATTGATGTCCACAAGGTTGTTAAGGACAGCAACTGCGATAAAGCCGAGAACAAAGAATGGAATGAGTGGAACCTTTGCAGAATCAATCTCTTGCTTGCCCTGCGAGGTTAACCAACGACGATGACGAATTGAAAGAATTAGAACAATCGGAGCTAATAAACACACTCTTGCGAGTTTTACGACAATTGCATACTTATCAGCATCATCGCCCCAAACCGATGCAGTTGCTACAACCTGTCCCACATCATGGACTGCAGCTCCTGCCCATGCACCAAACTCGCGAGTGTCTAGGTTTAATGCATGACCAATCAATGGCAGCATAAAAATAGAAAGTGTTCCACATAGTGCGATTAAACCAATTGCATAAGAAGTCTCTTCTTCAGTTGCACGAGTTTGTGGACGAATCGCTGCAACCGCCGTTGCACCGCACACACCAAATCCAACACCGATTAGAAGTCCAAGTTCACCTGACATTTTGAATAACTTGGATAATCCTAGAATTCCAAAAATCGTAAAGGTCACCACAATGACAACTGTGATCACACCTTTCAAACCTATTTCCTTAAGTGATACAACACTTACTTGTGCGCCGAGAAGGGCAACACCTATGCGCATAATGGTTTTGCTTGAAAGTTTTGTAGCAGGTCCGGCAAAAGCTGGCCACTGAATAAAGTTGGCAACGATAAAACCGAAAGCCACACACAGAGCCAATGGGCTAATTGCGGATTGAATCTGGTTTATCTGGAAAGCAAGTGCGACAAGGGCCCCGATTAAAGCAAAGCCTGGCGCATAGGTTTTAAGCATTTAGAAGCCTAATTGTGCAAATACTTGATCGGTAATCGTGATCTGATCATCGTTGTTGAGCTTTTCAGGATTCACACGATTAGAACCAGGCAGACGGCCGCCTGCAGCGGTAACTTCTGCTGCAAATTCTGCTGGTCTGCCTGTATTTCCATCAACTGAAAGCTTCGAAGCATCAATAGCGATTACAAAATGTGAAATCTGCTGAGGTAAAGCATCCTGACTTGCTGCAAACATATCTGGGATATTTTTCGCAAGTGTTGGGCCAATCAACATGCCAGTTAATGATTCAACAAGAACTGCAACTGCATATCCTTTAACGCCACCTAAAGGTGCCAACATTCCAGCCAACGCTTCTTTTGCATCAGTTGTTGGTGCGCCATTTTTTGTAAATGCCCAGCCTGGTTCTAATTCAGCGCCCGCTTGTGCTTTTGCTTGAATCTTGCCGCGAGCAACTGCGCTAGTTGCAAGGTCAACAACAGTTGGTGGGTTTGTTGGAATACCGGCAGCAATTGGTGAAGTTGAAAGCAATGGTTTGTTTCCACCCCAAGGAGGCATAACTGCTGGACCTGTACTAAAGGCAATTCCAACTAAGCCACGGTTAATCATGGGCCACACATAAAGTCCTAATGCGCCGCAGTGATTAGATCTTCCAACACCAACAGCTGCAACTCCGTTTACTAGTGCGCGCTCTGATGCTACTTCTGCAGCCTTTTGTAACTGCCAATGTCCTAAACCATCATCGCCATCAAAGACAACAAGGCTCGGTAAATCAGTAACTGTTTTTAACTGGGCTTTTGGATTAATTCCGCTTGCTTGTAGACGTGAAAGATAAAAAGGCAAACGCATAAGGCCGTGACTGCCAATCCCCCAGCGATCACTAGCAACTATGCAGCGCGCAGTTGTTGCTGCTTCTTGAGAAGGAACTCCTGCTGCTTCCAACAAAGATGTTGCTTTATCTATTGCCGAACCAACAGTTAGCTGAGGCATTTAGTTGCTGCTTTCCTTTAAAGCACCCACTGCGTGAGTAGCAGGCTTTGAGTTTAGAACTAATTCAATATTAGAGGTCAAAATCTGATTGATTCGAAGCTGACTTTCTTTAGTAATGCCAGCCACGTGAGGTGTCAGAATCAAATTAGGAATTGTCTCCATTTCACCCTTTACAGGAGGCTCCTGTGCTCGCACATCGAGCGCTGCCCCAGCAATAGTTTTAGCCTTCAGCGCTGTCATTAAGTCTGCTTCATTAATGACTTCGCCGCGGCCAACGTTAACGATGATCGCATCAGACTTCATTAAAGCTAAAGATGTGGCATTAATACTTCCATTTGTTTCTGCCGTAGAAGGCATGTGAATACTTACTACATCACTGCGCTTTAGAACATCTTCAAATGTAGTTAGTTCGACACCAGAAAGATTCTTAGCGTAAGGGTCATATCCAACAACTTGGCATCCGAATCCTTGCAAAAGCTTTGCCGTCGCAAGACCTGTCGCGCCACACCCAAGTAGTCCCCAAGTAAGTCCTGACAATTCGCGGCCAGGTGTACGAACCCACCCACCTTCACGTGTTGCCACATCATGGCCCGGAACGTTTCGCAATAAAGAAAGTGCTAGGCCAAGAGTTAATTCACCAACGCTGACCGCATTTGCACCAAGACCTGCAACAACAACTACACCTGCAGCATCTGCAGCTTTTATATCAATATTGTCTAAACCAACACCAGCTCGAGCAATCACTTTTAACTTAGGAGCTGCGGCAATAACATCTGCAGTTACTTTCGTTCTATTACGAACTACTAATGCAGTTACATCATTTAAAGAAGCTTTGAGTTCTTCAGGATTACTCCACAAATCATCATTACGAGTAATGGGAAAACTCCCTTCCAGTAATTGGAAGGGAGTTCCCCATACATCTTCTGAAATCAGAATCATTAGGCTGAGATATACAACTTTGTGAATGTGAATTCGCGGTGGCCCATTACTTCAGCCTTACATAGACGACCGTTAACAGTGTCATAAATGACATCCATCATCATGTCGCCAGCTTTAGTCATGTCGTATTCGTAACGAAGGACTCCAGAAACATCGAGATCGATGTGCTCAGACATTGACTTTGCAGTCTTGATATTTGCAGTCAACTTCAATACCGGAACAATAGGGTTACCAATAACGTTTCCTTGTCCTGTTGGGAACAAGTGGATTACTGCGCCACCAGCAGCCATCAAGGTTACGCACTCTGCTGCAGCAGATGAAGAATCCATGAAGTACAAGCCAGGCTTTGCAGGATCAGGCATTTGAGCAGGTGTTAGAACACCAACGACAGGAACGGAACCTGTCTTTGCAATGTTTCCGAGTGCCTTCTCTTCAATAGTTGTAAGGCCACCAGCAATGTTTCCTTGTGTTGGCTGTGAACCGAGCAGGTTTGCACCAGTAGCTTCAATAACCTTGATGTAGTTGTCATATGTAAGCTGGAACAAATCACGGGTTGCTGCATCAATGCAACGTTCTGCAATTAGATGTTCTCCACCAGTTAGCTCAGAAGTTTCTCCAAAGAAAACAGTTCCGCCAGCTTCAACCCAACGGTCTACTGCTTCTGAAGTTGTTGGGCAAGAACCAAGACCAGATGTTGTATCTGACTCTCCACACTTGATTGACATAATCATGTCGCCCATTTCAGCTTCTGTTCGAGTAAGACCAGATGCATCTTGTAAGAACATTGCTGCAACACGGCTAGCTTCTTGAATAACTTGTAGATCGCCCTTGCCTTCAATTGAGAACGCTGCAACTGGCTTTCCAGTCTTTGCAATTCCATCGGCAACGCGTTGTGTCCACTTTGGTTCAATTCCAATGACAACAACTGCGGCAACGTTGGCATTAACTCCAGTACCGATAAGTGTGTCAAAAGTTAACTGAAGATCTTCACCAAACTGCAAACGACCAAATGCGTGCGGTAGTGCCATCGTGCCTGGAATAACTTTTGCTACAGCTTCTGCAGCTGCATTTGAAAGGTCATCGAGAGGCAAAATAATTACGTGATTGCGGATACCCATAGTGCCGTTTTCGCGGCGGTATCCGGTTAAGCGCGGCTTGCTTCCCATCGATAACTCCTCATGTTGTGTG
>JBIILL010000025.1:0-12947 GCA_044232665.1 Candidatus Planktophila sp.
AAGCTATTTCGCACCGAGGTTACTGTTAATGGAACGATCCCAGCGCTAAACGATAGAGAAGAATTAGAAAGAGTGGTCAATTCTTTTCCCGGCGTTACAACTTTTAAAGTAAAAGTAGGAAGTAATGCCAGTGAAGATATTGCACGTATCAATGTTCTTAGATCATTACGGCCAAATGCCAAGCTTCGCATTGACGCAAATGGCCTATTGAGCGTTGAACAAGCTGTTTCGTTGTTGCAATTGGTGGGAGACATTGAATACATCGAGCAACCATGTGCAACTGTTGAAGAGTTGCGGGAATTAAAAAAGCGGATTGATGTCAAAATAGTCGGTGATGAAGTCTTGCGTAAAGCAAAAGACCCATTTGCAATTGATATATCTGGAGCTGTTGATTATTTGATGTTAAAGGTTCAGCCACTCGGTGGCATCAAGCGTGCACATCAACTTGCACAACATCACAAATTACCTGTAGTAGTTTCAAGTGCTCTAGAAAGTGCTGTTGGTATTAACTATGGACTTACCTTGGCAGCTTCATTTGAGGATATGAACTTTGATTGCGGCCTTGGCACAGGCTCACTTCTTGCAAAGAATGTTGCCCAATTGCCAATAGTTGATGGAAAAATTCAGATTAGTGACGTGGTTCCTAATCTTAAAGGCTTAGATGTCAGTGCAGATCGTTACGAATGGTGGAAGAATCGCATCATGAGAACCGCGGAGCTGCTGAAGTGAATATCTCCACATCACTAGCGCGTGTAGTAGTTCGCCAAATTATTGAAGCTGGGATTACCGATGTAGTTATTTCACCTGGTTCACGCAACGCACCTTTGTCTTTGGCATTTTTTGAAGCATCACAAGAGGGATTAATAAAGATTCATGTGCGTATTGATGAGCGAACAGCTGCATTTTTTGCATTAGGAATAATCAAATCAACTGGCCGTCCAGTGCCAGTTGTGTGTACGAGCGGCACAGCCGTTGCTAATTACCACCCAGCAGTACTTGAAGCCAGTCACACAAACGCACCGCTGATGGTCTTAACGGCAGATCGTCCAGCAATGTTGCGTAAGACTGGTGCTAATCAAACAACAGAACAAGCACGAATTTTTGGTAAAGCTGTTCGCTACTTTGCAGATATTGATGGTCCCGTATACCCAATGGAGTTACCACTAGATAGTTTGCGCACTGGGCCGATTCATTTAAATCTACAGTTTGATGAGCCTTTATTGTCAGATGATTCTTCTGATTGGCTTACTCAGATCAATGTTGCGCCAAAAGAGTTTGTTGCACGCACTAAGCCCGGCACGCTTCGCTTGGTGGGTGCGCGAGGAGTTGTTGTAGTTGGACACGATCGTGGTGGTTTAACGGTTGATGAAATCACACAGTTCACAAAGGTTCTAGGTTGGCCGGTAATCGCCGAAGATCCACTGTCTTTTCCGGACGCAATTGCACATGCATCTATCTTCCTAGCATCTCCAGAAATTCGAAGCACATTGATTCCCCAGTCTGTGCTTGTTATTGGTCGAACAACTCTTTCACGATCAATAAATGCTTTTGTTAAATCCAGCCCAATCACATATGTTGTTGATCAAAGACTTGCAACCGTTGACTCTGATCGTCAAGCAGATCGTAAATTTACAGAGTTACCGGATCTTCAGGGAGTTATCCAGTCTGATGAGTGGATTGCAAAGTGGAACAAAGTTTCAGAGCGTGCGCAAAAGCTGATCGGATCATTAGATGGGTGGAATGAAGCGGTGATTGCCCGAACAATTGCGGCAACAATTCCAAATGACACAGCCTTGTTTGTTTCTTCATCACGACCTATTCGAGATCTTGAAGGTTTTGCCCATCCACGAGGTGGCGTTCACACATATGCAAACCGCGGTTTAGCTGGGATTGATGGAAACATTTCAACAGCCCTCGGGGTTGCTTATGGCCATAAAGCCACAATTGCGGTGCTGGGCGACCTTTCTTTTTTGCATGATTTAACAGGGCTAGTAAACAAGGAGGCAATTAACTGTCGCTTCATAGTTATCAATAATGATGGTGGGGGAATCTTTTCAACACTTCCACAGCGCGGTGTAACTGGCTTTGAAACTGTTTTTGGAACACCCCATGGATTAAATCCAGCCGTCCTTGCTCAGGCGATGGGTATAGATGCCAAACAGATAAGTTCTCTTAAAGAATTAGAGGCAGAGATCAACGCACCAATATCTGGCGTGAGTGTCGTTGTGTGTGACGTACCTGATCGTGAGTCGAACGCAGATAATTTAAAGAAGATTGTGGAGTCACTTACCTCTATTTAAGAGCGCTGCGCATAGGTGAAAACTTCGCATACGTTTCAGCTAATTCAATTTCAGGGTCTGAACCATCAACAATTCCACACCCAGCAAAGATACGAATAGTGTCGCCATTTATCTGACCACATCGAAGTGCAATTCCAAGTTCTCCGTCACCTGCTGCATCAATCCAACCAACAGGACCTGCATAACGACCGCGAGACATTCCTTCAATCTCGGTGATCAGAGCAGCAGCAATTGGTCTCGGAGTTCCGCACACAGCAGCTGTTGGATGTAATTGCTCAAGAATTGTAAATGCATCCGTATGAGCAAGTGTTTCAACCATTGCACCAGTCACATCTGTTGCAAGGTGCATGACATTTGCAAGGTGCAAGACAAATGGTGATTCAGGAACATTCGTTGATGAACAAAATGGTTCTATTGCATCTGCGACAGATCGCACGGCATATTCATGCTCTGCCAAATCCTTCGATGAACGCGCAAGAGATGCTGCTAACGCCAAATCTTTTGCATCATCACCAGTCTTACTAATGGTTCCTGCTAGGACTCGTGAAGTAATCATTCCGCGCGATAAACGAAGCAATAGTTCGGGAGTTGCTCCAACTAACCCTGAAATTGAATACTTCCAAGTTGATGGATATTCCACTGCTAGTTTGTTCAAGATTGCCCTTGGATCAATGCTTTTGCTTGATTTAATACTGATATCCCTAGCTAAAACAACCTTGTCCAAATCTCCAGATTGAATTCTAGAAACCGCAGTTGCAACTCTATTTTTCCAATCTATATCTGACTGTGGTTTTTCATCCCAGCTCATTTCTGCATTAGAAACATGATCAGCCGCGGTTTTAAGAACTGGTTGAGGATCTGAACCGATCCATGTAATCCAGGACTTGTCACCCTTAGAGCCAACCACAACTTGTGGGATAACAAGGACTGAAACATCATCTGGTGAGAAGGAAAAAGAGGTAAACAAAATTGGGCCAGTTCCGCTGCCGTGCACACTATTTGTGACTGCGAGTTTCTCTAACTGCTTCTGCCACCAGTGACGTGCATCTGCAAATCTATGTGGACCGCTAACTGTTGTAGTTGCATATGTTCCCCAACCAACTAAACCATCACTGCTTCGCACCCATGCAAGAGGATTTGAATCTGGAAGTAATTCCATCAATGGCAAATGCTCGCCAAGGCGAGTGGTGGTTATAGGAGTGAGTTGCGACATTGCTATGAATTTTTACGGTTAACAACTCGCCAAATAGCAGGCAGCGATGTTCCAGCAATTGCAATCTTTAAGGCTTCACCAACAATAAATGGAGTCAGTCCTGCATTAAGCGTCCAGCTCCAGCTTTGTCCTGTGTATTGATGTAACCACACAAGGCCAAATGAAAAAGTAGTAACAGTTCCGATTAACATCGAAGGAAGGGCTGTTAAGAATTTTTGGTCTAAGCGAAAACGTGCAAGCTGGCCCAATACAAAGGTTGCAACCAACATTCCGATTAAGTAACCACCTGTTGCACCAACAATGCGATCTAATCCATGCCCGCTATTTGCAAATACCGGTGCACCTGCAATCCCAGCCAACATATAGATAGCAAAAGTCGTGAATCCCAAGGTTGAGCCGTATGCAGTTCCAAGAATTAATACACCCAATGTTTGACCTGTAACAGGAACCGGTGATCCCGGAACTGGAATCGCAATTTGTGCCAACACTGCTAAGCCAAGAACTCCACTGACAACGAGAACAGCGTTTGAAAGTGCTGTTGAACGGGGGATCAGTGAAGAGCGAAGCGATGTAGCAGAGAGCGACATGGGGAACCTTTCGATGTACCTAAGTTGTGGATGAGCCTACTTCAAGGGAGAATGAGCCTATGTCCCGCGCTAATTTGAACAAGGATCCCGATGAGGTCGCGGCAATGTTTGACGGAGTTGCCAAGCGTTATGACCTGGTCAACGATCTCTTGAGCTTGGGACGAACCAAAGCCTGGCGCAAAGCCGCAACAAAGATCATTGCCCCACAGCCCGGAATGGTGATTCTGGACCTGGCAGCAGGGCCTGGCTCCTCTTCAGAACCCCTTTTCAAGGCGGGGGCAACGGTTTTTGCCACCGATTTCAGCGAGGGGATGCTGGCTCAGGGCAGGAAGGCGCGTCCTTATCTGAACTTCTCCAAGGCCGATGCCCTGAATCTTCCCTTTGAGGCGGATAGATTTGATGTAGTCACTATTTCCTATGGGCTTCGAAATACTGTCGATGTCGATAAGGCGCTGGCTGAGGCCCGCAGGGTCACAAAGCCAGGTGGGCGGATGGTGGTTGTTGAGTTCAGCCATCCCACATGGCGCCCGTTTCGTACCATTTATACGGAGTACCTGATGCGTCTATTGCCGGCAATTGCCAAGAAGACCGCCTCGAACCCAGATGCCTACATCTACTTGGCTGAATCGATCAGGGCGTGGCCAGATCAAGCAGCTTTGGCAGCCCGAATGGAGAAAGCTGGCTGGAGCCAGGTCACTTGGAAGAATCTGACTTTTGGGGTTGTTGCAGTTCACAGCGGGATAAAGGGCTAGCGGTCAGCGGCATAGGCCAATCGACCTTAGGATTTCGACCGTGATACCGACATCAAACCCATATGTACCGATTTTAGTCATCGGCGCTATTGGTTTTGGCTTCGCCCTCTTTTCAGTTGTTGCTGGCGCGCTCGCAGGCCCAGCTCGGTACAACCGAGCAAAGCTAGATGCCTATGAATGTGGAATCGAACCATCTCCACAAGCCGCAGAAGGTGGACGTTTTCCAGTCAAATACTTCTTAACTGCGATGCTCTTCATCATCTTTGATATTGAAATTGTTTTCCTATACCCATGGGCAGTCTCATTTGATGCACTTGGTTTGTTTGGATTAGTTGAAATGGCAATTTTCATTGGAACTGTTTTTGTTGCATATGCATATGTGTGGCGCCGCGGCGGATTGGAATGGGACTAAACAATGGGTCTTGAAGAGAAAATCCCTAGTGGTTTCTTATTAACTACAGTTGAAAAACTTGCTGGATACATGCGCAAAAACTCATTGTGGCCGGCAACTTTTGGTCTTGCATGTTGTGCGATTGAAATGATGGCAGTTGGTTCTGCTGCAAAGTATGACATCGCTCGTTTTGGTGGAGAAGTTTTCCGCGCATCCCCACGTCAAGCAGATTTAATGATCGTTGCTGGTCGCGTCTCAAACAAGATGGCGCCTGTTCTTCGTCAGATTTATGATCAAATGTCAGCACCAAAGTGGGTTTTAGCAATGGGTGCCTGTGCATCATCAGGGGGAATGTTTAATAACTACGCAATTGTTCAAGGCGTAGACCACATTGTTCCAGTTGATATTTACCTACCTGGCTGCCCACCCCGTCCAGAGATGTTGCTTGATGCAATTTTGAAATTACATGAACAAATCAATGAGACAAAGCTTGGTGCAAACCGCGCTCAAATCATCAAGGAAGTTGAACTTGCCGCAATGAACGCGAAGCCAACTCATGAGATGAAGGGCTTGCTTGCGTAATGACTGATGGAATGTTTGGCGCAAAAGGCACTGGAGATACTTCTGGCTATGGCGGTTTAGTTCGTAAAGCTAGTACTGCTGGCTCTTCTGAGCGTCCATACGGTGGTTATTTTGATGATGTTGCCGACGATCTAGAGCGTGCCTACCCAGAGTTTTCAGATGCAATCGAACGCGTTGTTGTTGATCGCGGCGAAATAACTCTTCACGTCAAGCGTGAAAAGCTAGTTGAAGTTGCTTTGGTTTTGCGCGACAAATTAAAGTTTGAAATGTGCATGGGCGTTAATGGTGTGCACTACCCAGAGCAAACAGGCCGTGAACTACATGCTGTTTATCCATTACTTTCAATGACAAAGAACCAGCGAATTCGTTTAGAAGTTTCAGTTGCAGATGGTGATGCACACATCCCTTCATTGGTAGAAGTGTGGGCCGGTAACAATTGGCACGAGCGCGAAACTTTTGACATGTTTGGAATCATCTTTGATGGCCACCCGGGACTTACTCGCATCTTGATGCCGGATGACTGGGAAGGTCACCCACAACGCAAAGATTATGCACTTGGTGGAATTGCAGTTGAGTACAAGGGTGCAACAACACCGCCTCCTAGTGAAAGAAGGAGCTACAAGTGACAACTTTTGATCCATACGCGCCTTCGCGTGATACAACTGAAGGAAAAGTTTTCTCTGTTACTGGTGGAGATTGGGACGCACTAGTTCAAGATATTGGTGCAACTAAGGAAGAGCGTGTTGTTGTAAACATGGGTCCACAGCACCCATCAACACACGGTGTGCTTCGCTTGGTGCTAGAACTAGAAGGCGAAACAGTTACAGAAGCACGTTGCGGAATTGGATACCTACACACAGGTATTGAGAAGAACATGGAGTACCGCAATTGGACTCAGGGAACAACATTTGTAACTCGCATGGATTACCTAGGACCCCTGCACAATGAAACTGCTTACTGTTTAGCTGTTGAAAAGCTTTTAGGAATTACAGATGATGTTCCAGAGCGTGCTTCAGTTATTCGAGTAATGATGATGGAGCTCAACCGTATTTCCTCCCACATGGTTGCACTTGGCACAGGTGCCCTTGAATTAGGCGCTATGGGCCCTATGTTCTTTGCTTTCCGTGATCGTGAAACTGTTCTTGAAATCTTCGAAATGATCACCGGCTTGCGCATGAATATGGCCTACATCCGTCCGGGTGGAGTCCAGCAAGATCTTCCAGAAGGTGCTCTCACAAAGATCCGCGATGGCGTCAAGCTAATGCGCAAAAACTTTAAAGACAATGCAACTCTGCTAATTGGTAACTCGATTTGGATGAAGCGCACACAAGGCATTGGTTATCTTGATCTTGCTGGTTGTACAACACTAGGCATTACTGGCCCAGTTCTTCGTTCAACTGGAATGCCTTGGGATCTTCGTAAGGTTCAACCATATTGTGGTTATGAAAACTATAACTTTGATGTTGTCACTGCAGATACTTGCGATGTTTATGGCCGCTTCTTAATTCGCATGAATGAATTAGAACAATCACTTCGCATTATTGAACAATGTGTTGACAAGTTAGAAAAACTTGAAGGTGCACCAGTAATGGTCGCTGACAAGAAAATCGCTTGGCCAGCACAACTTGCAATGGGTGGCGATGGACTTGGTAACTCACTTGATCACATCCGCCAGATCATGGGAACTTCAATGGAGTCATTGATTCACCACTTCAAACTTGTTACAGAAGGTTTCCATGTTCCTGCAGGTCAGGCATATGTTGCGATCGAATCTCCACGTGGAGAACTCGGCGCTTCAGTTGTCTCTGATGGTGGAACTCGTCCTTACCGCGTTCACTTCCGTGAACCATCATTTAATAATTTACAAGCAACAGCTGCAATGAGTGAGGGCGGCATGGTTGCTGACATCATCGGCGCTGTTGCATCAATCGATCCAGTTATGGGAGGGGTTGATCGCTAATGGCATATACAGATGAAGATTTCCAGATTATGGATTCAATTATTAAGCGTTACCCACGCCCTCGTTCAGCGATCATGCCTTTGTTGCATTACGTGCAATCAAAAGCAGGTTATGTAACGAATGAAGGCATTGAGGTTATTGCCAAGGTTCTACAACTAGAGGCTGCTGAAGTCACTGCCGTATCTACCTTTTATACCCAATACAAGCCAACACCAGTAGGCGAGTACCACGTGGGCGTCTGCACAAATACTTTGTGCGCTGTTATGGGTGGGGATGCAATCTTTGCTTCACTCAAGGATCACCTTGGCATTGGAAACGATGAAGTAACAGCTGACGGCAAAGTTTCACTAGAACACATCGAGTGCAACGCAGCTTGTGATTACGCACCTGTTGTCATGGCTAACTGGGAATTTTATGACAACCAAACTGTTGAGTCTGCCAAAGATTTAGTTGATTCAATGCGTGCAGGAAATCCAAAGCCACCAACACGTGGACCAAACAAGTTGGTTACTTGGAAAGAAGCATCAGCTGTTCTTGCAGGATTAAATGATGGACTTGCACATGAAGGTGTTCAAGCCGGAGAGCCAACTTTGCTTGGCTTGAAACTTTCGAAAGAGGGCAAGTAATGACGAAGCTAGCTCCAGTACTTTCTGCACATTGGGATGACAAGGATTCATTTACTTTAGAAGGCTATAAGCGTCATGGTGGATACACAGCATCTGCAAAAGCACTTGCCATGGATCCAGATGCAGTGATTCAGCTTGTTAAGGATTCAGGACTTCGTGGTCGTGGAGGCGCAGGCTTCCCAACTGGCATGAAGTGGGGATTTATTCCGCAAGGCGATAACAAGGATCACTATCTTGTTGTTAATGCAGATGAATCAGAGCCAGGAACCTGTAAAGACACACCATTATTGATGGCTAACCCACATGTGTTAATTGAAGGTTGCATCATCGCTTGCCATGCAATTCGTGCAAAGCATGCATTTATTTATATTCGTGGTGAAGTAACACATGTTGTGCGCCGAGTTAACCAAGCAATTCAAGACGCGTACGCTGCAGGAATTCTTGGAAATGGAATTGATGTAGTTCTACACATCGGTGCTGGCGCATACATCTGTGGTGAAGAAACAGCGCTGCTTGATTCACTCGAAGGTTTCCGTGGACAACCTCGTTTGCGCCCACCATTTCCTGCAATTGCAGGCCTGTATGCCCGTCCAACTGTTGTAAATAACGTTGAGTCAATCGCATCTGTGCCAGCAATCGTTAATAACGGTGCGGAGTGGTATCAATCAATGGGAACTGAAAAGAGCAAGGGAACAACGCTTTATTCCTTGTCAGGCCATGTTGTTAACCCAGGACAGTTTGAAGCACCCCTTGGAATTACACTTCGCGAAATTCTTGATTTAGCTGGCGGAGTTCGCCCAGGACATAAGTTGAAGTTCTGGACTCCTGGTGGCTCATCGACACCTTTATTTACTGATGCTCATCTTGATACGCCATTGGATTACGAAGGTGTTGCAGCAGCAGGATCAATGCTTGGAACAAAAGCACTTCAAATATTTGATGAGACAACATGTGTTGTTCGCGCAGTATTGCGATGGACTGAGTTTTATAAGCACGAGTCATGTGGAAAGTGCACACCATGTCGTGAAGGCACATGGTGGTTGGTACAGATCCTTCGTGATCTTGAAGCGGGTAAGGGAACAGAAGCAGATCTAGCTAAGTTGCTTGATCTCTGCGACAACATCATGGGCCGTTCATTCTGCGCACTTGGCGATGGAGCAACTAGCCCAATTACATCGTCGATTAAGTATTTCCGTGATGAATACATCGCGCACCTAAAACACGGTGGATGCCCATTTGATCCAGTTGCTTCAACGCTATTTACTGGAGCTGGTGTATAAATGACAACAGAAGTAGTGGACATGATCACCGTTGTAATTGACGGGTTCGAAGTTACTGTTCCTAAGGGAACATTAGTAATTCGTGCAGCTGAACAACTTGGAATTCAGATTCCACGTTTCTGTGATCACCCACTACTTGAGCCAGTCGGAGCATGCCGTCAGTGCCTAGTTGATATTGAAATTAATGGTCGTGCTTTTCCAAAGCCACAGGCTTCTTGCACAATTCCTGTTGAGCCAGGAATGATTGTTAAAACACAGTTAACTTCTACTGTGGCTGAAAAAGCACAGCGCGGAGTGATGGAGCTTTTGCTTGTTAATCACCCACTTGATTGCCCAGTGTGTGACAAGGGTGGCGAGTGCCCATTGCAGAACCAAGCAATGAGTACCGGAGAAGGTTCAAGCCGATTCGAAGGCGTAAAGCGCGTATTTGAAAAGCCAATCAACATTTCTTCACAGGTCTTGCTCGATCGTGAGCGTTGTGTTTTGTGTGCTCGTTGCACTCGTTTTTCTGAGCAAATTGCTAGTGATCCATTCATTACTTTGAATGAACGCGGTGCCTTGCAGCAAGTTGGAATCTATGAGAACAAGCCTTTTGAATCATATTTCTCTGGCAACACTGTTCAGATTTGTCCAGTAGGTGCGCTTACTGGTGCGGCATATCGATTCCGTGCACGCCCATTTGATTTAGTCTCAACTCCATCTGCTTGTGAGCACTGTGCATCAGG
The DNA here is from genome assembly GCA_044232665.1 of Candidatus Planktophila sp. Lineage (GTDB taxonomy): Bacteria > Actinomycetota > Actinomycetes > Nanopelagicales > Nanopelagicaceae > Planktophila. The sequence continues at coordinate 10,417 of JBIILL010000025.1, forward strand.
TTGCGATATGCGTACCGATGTTCGCCGTGGAAAAACTTTGCGTCGCCTTGCAGGCGATGATGCATCTGTTAATGAAGAGTGGAACTGCGACAAGGGACGCTGGGCATTTAAGTATGTAACAGCCGTTGATCGCCTGAAGGCACCACAAATTCGTAACGAAGATGGAGTTCTTGAAGAAGCGTCATGGCCAGAAGCACTTGCAGTTGCTGCAGCAGGATTAAAGGCTGCAAAGTCAGCTGTTCTTGTTGGTGGTCGTGCAACATATGAAGATGCATACGGCTATAGCAAGTTTGCTCGTGTTGCACTTGGCACTAACGATATTGATTTTCGTTCACGTGTTTCATCTGATGAGGAACGCGAATTCCTTGCAGCACGCGTAGTTGGTTCATCAACAACCTATCGCGATATTGATAAGGCTGATCAAGTTCTACTTGTTGGTTTTGAGCCAGAAGAAGAGTCACCAATTGTTTTCTTGCGCATCAACAAGCAGTTCCGCAAGCGCGCATTAAGGGTAGTTTCAATCGGTTCTAAGGAATCAGTTGCCGTTGATAAATTAAAGGCAGAGTTTGTAAAGGTTGCACCAGGGCAAGAAGCAGCGGCAATTGCGGCGCAATCATTAACAAACAAGTCTGTCATTCTTGTTGGAGAACGTGCAGCAGAAAGTGCAGGTGCATTGAGCGCCGTTGCTGCACTTGCCGATTCAACCGGTGCAAAACTTGCTTGGATCCCACGTCGCGCAGGTGAGCGTGGAGCACTTGAAGCTGGCGCAATCGGCAACGTATTGCCAGGTGGGCGTCCAGTAACTGATGCAGCAGCCCGCGTGGATATTGCAGCGTTATGGAATACAGATTCACTTCCATCTGAGGTAGGCCGCAGCACTTCACAAATTATTGAAGCTGTTAATGCTGGGCACATCGGCGGGCTAATAGTTGGTGGTGTTGATCCACTAGATGGTGACAACAGCCAGGCAACTTTGGCAGCACTTGAAAAGGCATTTGTTGTTTCACTTGAAATTGCACCAAGTGCGGTGACAGAGCGAGCAAATGTTGTTCTTCCAGTTGCCGCAATTACTGAAAAGTCTGGTTCATTCCTAAATTGGGAAGGCCGCCCACGTTCATTTGATACAGCGGTTAGCGATTCATTAAATCGCAGCGATCTTCGAATTCTTTCAATGATCGCTGAAGAAATGGGAGTTTCACTTAACCTAGGAACAGTTACAGCAGCTATCAAGGAAATTGCATCAATTGGGAAATGGGATGGCGCTCGAGTTGTAATTAACAAAGTTAACTCTTCAGTGCAACCTGCCCTTAAGGCAGATCAAGCACTCATCACTTCATGGCGTCGCTTATTAGATCTTGGAACGTTGCAACAAGGTGAAGAAAATCTTGCAGGAACAGCACGTCGCACCGTTGCGGTCATCTCTCCGAAGCGTGCACAAGCTATGGGTGTTGTGGATGGAGACCGATTAAAGATTTCAACAACTCAAGGATCAGTAACCCTTTCTGCTCTAGTTGAAAATATTCATGATGATGCAGTGTGGGCGCCACGTAATTCACGTGGATCTCAATTGTTAGTAAACCTAGGCGTTGCACATGGCGCAGTAGTTACGGTGGTGAAAGCATGACAACTGCACAACTCATTGGAGCAGATCCAGGCTGGCTAATCGCAGTAAAGGCATTAATCGTGTTTGCTATCTGCGTATTGCTAACCCTTATGTCTGTGTGGGGAGAGCGCCGTGTTGTTGGTCGTATGCAGCAGCGTCCTGGCCCAAACCGCGTTGGACCCTTTGGATTAATTCAGGCACTTGCTGATGGAGTTAAGTTGGCGCTTAAGGAAGACATCATTCCTACAGCTGCCGACAAGGTTGTGTTTGTTTTAGCACCAATTATCAGCGCTACTACCTGCTTTATGTCCTTTGCTGTAATTCCGATTACCGGCGAGGTAACAATGTTTGGCCGCCAGACAGCAATGCAGCTAACTGACATTCCTGTTGGAGTTTTATACATTCTTGCAATTGCATCAGTTGGTGTTTATGGAATTGTTTTGGCTGGTTGGTCCTCAGGATCTACTTATCCATTGCTTGGCGGACTTCGCTCAAGTGCTCAGGTAATTTCATATGAAATTGCAATGGGGCTTTCGCTTGTGGCTGTATTTATCTATGCAGGTTCAATGTCAACATCTGACATCGTGGCTGCACAATCTGCATGGTGGTATGCAGTCGTCTTGTTCCCATCATTTGCGATTTTCGTAATTTCAATGGTTGGCGAAACTAACCGTGCCCCATTTGACCTTGCCGAAGCTGAAGGTGAGTTAGTTGGTGGATTCCACACCGAGTATTCATCACTTAAGTTCGCACTCTTCTTCTTGGCTGAATATGTAAACATCATTTCTGTATCTGCTTTGGCTACAACATTGTTCCTTGGTGGTTACAAAGCTCCTCCAGGACTTGGCTTTACTGAGGCGTGGCTTGGTGGCTGGTTCACAGCTATCTGGTTCTTCCTCAAGGTTCTTACATTCTTCTTTGTATTTGT
>JBIILL010000094.1:0-4323 GCA_044232665.1 Candidatus Planktophila sp.
ATCCAGCAAGCATGATGAGTGCATCAATAATTGCTGCTTGATGGCGCTTGATTGGAACGCCAATTGAAACTAGGGCTAAACCTGAAGAGTAGAGATCAAGGATGGCGCCACCAACTAATCCAAGTATTGCAACAAGTGCAAACGGAATCAGAAACCAAGTTGGGAGCAGTGATGTAAGGGCGCTGATTGGGTCCATTGCAATCGCATCGCTTAAATCTTTACTACTGGCAGACAAAGCAGCGCCATAGATAACAAGAACAATAGGCACAATTGAAGCGCCGAAGACGGTCCAGCCAACAACTGCCTTACTTGAAACTGTTCTTGGTAAGTATCGCGAATAATCTGCCGCACAGTTAACCCAGCCAAGACCAATGCCTGTGACACCAAATATGAGTGCCCCGATAAAGCCTTGCGTAGACCCATCCTTGATTGCCGTTACTGCGCTCCAATTAACGGTGTCGATGGTTAGAGCTATATAAACAAGAGTCATAGCAACGGTGGCCACAGTCAGTATCTTCTGTAACTTCATAATCACGCCAAAGCCAAGAACTCCCCCGAAAACCGTCAGAGATACAGCAATCAAGAAGCCAAGTATTAAGGCAAGATTCTGATCTACTCCCCCAATGCGAGAGAAAACCGTTCCTGTTGCCAGGGTTGCAAGAGAAACTAAAAATGTTTCCCATCCAACGAAAATAAAGTATGAAAGCACTCCTGGAACGATGCTGCCCTTCACTCCAAAAGATGCCCGGGCAAGAACCATCGTTGGTGCATTTGAGCGTTTGCCTGCAAGTGAACTAACACCCACTAGTAGAAATGAAGCAATAGTTCCGATGATTGCTGCAAAGGTTGCTTGCCTAAATGAGATTCCGAACCCTAAGAAGAAGGAGCCGTACGACAAGGCAAGGAGTGAAACATTTGCACCAGCCCAAGGCCAGAACAGGGATCTCGCACTTCCTTGACGCTCTGACTCTTGAATTGTATTTGGGCCATTTATTTCAAGATCAAAAGTTGGCATTACTTCTTCTTATCATTTCTCTCTTTGATGATGTAACCGACTGCAAAAACTATGAGGAAAAAAACGAGGACTACTCCACCAACATTTAGAGATGAATTCTCTTCATCTTCAGATGTAGTTGTTGGAACGGCCTCGGCATAGTCAGGTGAGGCATTGAAGGTGTAATCCCCTTCAATGACATGTCCATCATCACCAACGACTCGGTACTTAACGGTGAAAGCACCTGGTGCGCTTTGACCCGAAATCTTTGTCATTATCTTTGCGCCTTCAATAATTGGATCTTCAAAGTTAACTGCAATACCGGTTGAATCGATCACTTCGAGAGAATTAACTGCTTCTCCTTCAAGAGTCTGTAATTCTCCGCTGAACTGAATCCACACCTGCGTTGGAATCGGATTTACATTGGCAAACCGCTCAGGAAATGAGGAAACGATTTCAACATGAGCCGATGAACTGGGCATCGAAAGCAATGCAATACAACCAACGATGATCGAGACAAGTCTTTTGCGCATGGAGTTAGTTTAGTCTAGAAAGAAATCAAGAAGGAAATCCTTGGTGCCTGGGGTCACTGAATACTTCTCTAGATCTGTGATTCCTTCACTTGCCAACAAAACATCATCAACGAAGAAGTTTCCTGTGCACTCTTTGGCATCTCGATTAAAGATTATGTATGCAGCATCTGCCAGAATCTCAGGTGTGCGACCGGCTAATGCATCGATTCCCGGAATCATTTGTAGAGCAGCTGTATCAATTACTGTTCGTGGCCATAGGGCATTTACTCCAATACCATCTCGCTTGAACTCTTCAGCCATTCCCAAAACACACATGCTCATTCCGTACTTTGCCATTGTGTAAGCAACGTGATTTTTAAACCACACTGGCTTCATGGAAAGAGGTGGCGATAGATTCAAAATGTGAGGGTTTCGTCCTTCGGCCGCTGATTTACGCAAGTGAGGCAGAGCTGCTTGTGATGTGAGAAAAGTGCCGCGAACATTGACATCAAACATCAAATCAAAGCGCTTAGCCGGTGTCTGGTCGGTTCTGGTCAAGTTAATCGCACTTGCGTTATTGACAACAATATCTATTCCTCCAAAAGCTTCGGCCGCTTGATTGACTGCAGCTTCGATCTGCAATTCATCACGCAAATCACATTGAATAGCCAAAGCTTTTCCGCCAGCTGCTTCAATCTCTGCCGCGGCCGTGTGAATGGTGCCGGGCAACTTTGGATTGGGATCAGATGTTTTTGCAGCAATGGCGATAGATGCACCATCTCTTGCCGCACGCAAGGCGATAGCCAGTCCGATTCCGCGAGATCCGCCTGTAATGAAAATGCGCTTTCCTGCAAGTGACATTTACTTACCCTTCTTAGACATGAACTTCATGAATGCTTCCATTGCTTCTTCTGATTGCAACGCCATTGCAAAAATCTCAAACTCAGCCTTCATGATCGCTGCAATTGCATCATGATTTTTCGCCTTCAAAAGTGCCTTCGTATTGATAATCGCCTGCGGTGGTTGCTCAGCTATATGTTGAGCAATCTTCATCACATGAGCCAGTGGATCTGAATCTTTGGCTGCTGCTAATCCCATTTCAATAGCTGCATCAGCATCAAAACTCTCACCTGTCATAAAGATGCGAGCTGCTCTTTGATAGCCAACTAACTGTGGGAATAGAAAACTTGATCCCGCTTCAGGTACCAGTCCCAGTGATGCAAATGGCATTGAGAAGTTTGCCGTCGTACCAGCAATCACAACGTCGCAGTGGAGCAGCATTGTGGTTCCAACCCCAACGGCATTACCTTTCACGGCAGCAAGCAATGGTTTTGGAAAGTTAAGGAGTGCTGCTAAAAACTTTGCAACCTCTGAGTCATCAGAAGTTGGTGGATTGTTCATAAAATCCATGATGTCGTTGCCAGCGGTGAAGTGATCACCCTCTGCTGTGAGTACAACTGCTCGGATTCCAAAATCCCCTGCGGCGTCATTGAGACTCTTGGATAGATCTGCATACATCGCCCGGGTCAACGCATTCATCTTTTCAGGGCGGTTAAAGCTGAGGGTTAGCACTCGTCCCTCTTGTTTTGCCAAGATTTCGCTCATCCGCGCATCTTATGGGGTGACTCCCCCAATTAAAAAGAGCACAATGGAGACACGCGGAGAGGCGGCTATTCACATGACAAGAGATATAACGATTTCAACAAGAGAACTCACTCCATTTGAACAATTAGTTCTGGAGTTGGTCTGCGAAGGAAAATCAAATGGCGCTATCGCTATTCAGACATCACATAGCGAGAAGGTTGTTGAAAATACTGTAAGCCGCAGTGCTCAAGTATTTGGAATCAAGTCAGATGCTGAAACCAATCTACGGGTATTGCTCGCACTTGCATATCGCGCCCATTACGGCGATAAAGCATTCGATGAATTGAATGTTCCTTGCTCGCATTTGGAAGTTGGTCCAGATGGAAAAGCGATGTGTAACCGACACATAGATTAAGTTTCGTTCCTTAGATCACATTTTTCGTGAGGGCAGCCACTCCGTAATTGTCATCGAGTGCTGACCCTCGCACTTTCGAACTCATCTCAACTGCTCCCGGAGTAGACATGGCACTGTATTGATTTTGTATTCAATGCCTAAGAGGGAGAGAGTAAAACATGAAACGTAGAACTTTTGACAAGCTAGTCTCATTCGTCGGCCTGGGATTAGCACTACTGCTATTTATCTTTGCTGGACTACTCAACTTTGGTGGAGGTTTTGCAAGCGAGAATGTTCGAACACAATTAGCCAACCAAAACATCGCATTCCCGATTGAAGCTGGATTACCTGCAAACACCAAGGATCAACTTCTTAAGTGGGCCGGTATGCAAGTTGTCTCAGGGGAAATGGCTAGGGATTATTCAGACTTGTACATCCTTGAACACATGAATGCTTCAGCTGCTGCTGTAATGGGAAAGCCAGCAACTTATTCTGAGGTATCTGCTGAATACATGGCAGCAGTTCGTGGTGGCAGTGCAGATGCTGAAAGAACTGCAAAACTTTCAGAACTTCGCGACACCTTGTTTATGGGTAACACGCTTCGAGGCATGCTTCTTCAAGCCTATGCATTCGGAATGATGGGCGTCATTGCGGGTTATGCCGCTATTGCATCCCTTGTTGGTGGTTTTGTATTTCTTCTATTAGCAATTGCTGGGTTGATGCATATTCGTCGCACTCCTGAGGATGCGACGATTTAACCCTCAACTCTCCGTGAGGGGTTAAAAAAGCGCCCCAGGGTATATCCCAGGGGCGCGTTCAATTTTAAAATTATTTCTCTA
>JBIILL010000026.1:0-12781 GCA_044232665.1 Candidatus Planktophila sp.
ACGCGTTCGATATCGCCCTTGACTACTTCTAAATCCACGGTTCTCCCTATGGTCGGTGCGGTGAGAGCGAAAGTCTGCCCGAAATTCGCTCAACCTTCACACCGCCCGGCAAATTGAGCGCACCTTGACCGTTCCACGCGGAGATGAGGGCTTCAACGGCGCTTACATGCTCGGCTGAGACCGATCCTGAAGGAGCACCGGCGGCATAGATGGCAGATCGTAGAATTCGGGTGCGAATTGCTCGAGGCAAGGTTTCAAGATGAGAACAATCCAAATCAAGCAGATCTAGATGAATCTCTTCACGTTTTGCCCAATGATCAAGCGCATCAGCATCATCTCGTAATAGGTGAGAACTTCGAGCCAATGCATCTGAAATTCCTGGGCCGATACTTTTTTCTAAAACCGGAAGTGCTTCTGTGCGAACACGAACCCGTGCAAACTGTGAATCTTGATTGTGTGGATCATTCCAATAATCCAAACCTACTTCTTTGCAAAACTCTTCGTTTTGGTTACGAGTAATTTCAAGAAGAGGCCGGACATAGATTCCGTTGTGATGTGCCATTCCAGATAGCGAACGAGTTCCAGAGCCGCGAGCAAGTCCTAACAAAACTGTTTCAGCTTGATCATCTTTTGTATGGCCAAGAAAAACTGCAACTGCATTTTCTTTTTCGGCAACTTCACTGAGTGCTTCATATCTGACCTTACGTGCTGACGCTTCTAAACCTTCTTTGATATCAACGGTGACTTTCTTGATTACACAACTCAGACCAAACTTTGAAAGTTGCGCTACAACTTTTTCTGCTTGCGCAGATGAGGCTGCTTGTAATTGGTGATCCACAGTCACACCAATAACAGTAATCGCAAGTTTTTCTGCTTCAACAGAAAGTGCGTAAGCAAGTGCTAAGGAATCAGCACCTCCAGATACGGCGACAATTACTTTGTCTCCAGCTTCATATTTTTCCAGCCAAGTTCGAACCGCGTTACGAACTGCAGGAACCGCCGTTGTCATAGGACAAGAGTAGTGCTGGTTTAGACACGACCACCAAATGGCATTAGGCCCTTTACGCTGTAAATATTTGAGTACAGCAAGCCACGGTCTTTAGAGTTGGCTTCCCACATCATGCCGTTGCCTGCATAAATCGTGATGTGGTGGATAGTCGAAATTGTTCCCTTATAGGAATAGAACAAGAGGTCGCCAGGTACTAATTCTTTGAGAGAAACATGCTTGGTATATCCAGAATATAAAGCGGAGTTAAGGCGATCCCAGTTAGGCCAACCAAGTCCTGCTGATTTATAGGCAGCATAAACAAGACCAGAGCAGTCAAAGGAGTTTGGTCCTTCAGATCCCCAAATATATGGCTTGCGTGCAAGAACTTGTTTCTTTGCAAATGCCACCGCTATATCGCGCTGATCCTGAGTAGTTCTAATTGTTGAACGGCCCTTGAAGCCAGTATCTGGCCACACATTTTTTTGTCCACCAGTTTGCGTAGCGGTATTTGCTTGGCTTTCTTCAAGCAATGCAAGCTGTCGTTGTTGCTCAAGTGTTGTTCTAACTTTTCTAGCGCTCATCAACTGACGCATTAACTCATCTTGAACTTTTTGTAACTTAGCAACTTCTTGTGCTTGTTCTGCTTTTGCATCATCTGCAAGTTTCTTAGTTGCCGCTACTTTATCTGTTGCAACTTGCTGCACAGCTTTTGCTGCATCTGCAGCGGCTTTTGCCTTACGTGCAGCTGCCTCAGCTTCTTTAAACTGTGCAAGCGCAACTGAATTCTGTGCACCTAATGTACTTAGTGTCGATAGCTGATCAATCAAATCTTGTGGACCATTGGCACTTAGCAAAGGCTGAATATCGCTCATGCTTCCGCCCATGATGTAGGCATTAGATGCCAGGCGACCAATTGTCTTGTGCGCCTCTGAAACTGCTGCTGCGGTTTCTGCTGCATGTTTTGCAGCAGCCATGGCAAGTGATGTTGCAACGGCTAACTCTGCTTGCGCTTTTCTATAAACGGCAGCTGCTGCATTTGCTTTGGCAGTTAGCGCTCGAAGGCTTTGATTTGCTGCGGCTAACTTTTTAGCTTGTGCATCAGCAATCTTTTTCTTTGCTGCTTCAACTTTCTTTGCAGCTTCGATTTCCGCCACAGTTGGTTTAGGGGCCGCAACAGCCGGCACTGACGAAATCGACAGCCCCAGAATTACAGCAAGCGAGATCGCCCTGAACTTTTTCACTTAAAACCTTTCGAAAGGGAAGGTCTAAAGAATAAATGGCGAACCTTAGAAAAGCGGGGTTTTAAGTGTGAGTGTCCTTAATTAGCTACATCACGACGAACAAATAGCACTGAAGCAACTATTGCTCCAACTGCTACATAGATCCCACCAACTGTTAGTGCATGCGTATAGGTCAGATCCGGTGATCCCCCAGAAGCGATTGCAGAAAGCTGGGCACCTGGCAGCCAACTCTGCAATGAGTTCTTCACAGCCATCAATAAGACTTCAATAATCAATATCCATAGAACACCGAAGGAAATCGCACTAATTGGTGAGCGCAAGAGAAGTCCTAGAACCATTCCAACGATTCCAAAGGCAACAACGGAAATTGTGACATTTACAAAAGTTGTGAAAATGGCTTCTAATCCAGCCGAAGTGAACCAAAGATCTGTGCTGACGTTTGCACCTGGGGCAAGAATGTAAGAAATAGCAATACTTATTACAGCGGCAATGGAAATCATAATTAATCCAAATAGAATCATGGAAATCAATTTGCCAATAAGAATCTTCATACGTCCCGGTTGGCGAATCAATAGGTTACGCAAAGTTCCGTATGTGTACTCCTGGGCAGTTTGTGCCGCAAATACACAGAGTGCAATGATTCCTAAAAACCCACCAACGGAAGCAAAACCATTAACAGATCCACTCGCTAGTGCTAAAACTTCTCTACTAATTGATCGGCCTCGATCACCATTTCCTTGAGGTGAATCAATCATCAAGTAAATAAAAGATGTGATTAAGCCTGTAAAGAAAATTGCTGCACCCATGGTGCCAAAAAACAATGTGGGACGACGAAGTTTGCGTAGTTCTGCTTTGACAACATTAAACATTACTTGTCCCCCGTCATTTCAAAGAAAGTCTCTTCTAGATTTGGCAGCTGCGGAGCAAGTTGTGCCAATGTAATTCCTGCATCAAAGGCTGCTTTATTTAGTACCGGTGCCCAATCCATCTCAGCCGATACATGAACCGAGTCATTCCTAATGACGGCGTGATGTCCTGCTTTTTCGGCAATCTCAACTATGCGAGACAAATCAGATAGATCAAGAGATTTAGCAATGATTGTTGGTTGCTGCTGGGCCATTAATTCACCAATAGGACCAGCAAAAACAATCTCTCCCTTTCGCAACATAACAATGTAATCGCTAATGATTTCTAGCTCAGATAATAAGTGCGAAGAAACAAAAACCGTTGTTCCTTCATTTGCTAAGTCGCGCAATAGAGCTCGGACTTCTTGAATTCCTTCAGGATCTAAACCATTTGTTGGTTCATCCAACATTAACAACTTCGGATCAGGTAGAAGCGCTGCTGCGATTCCTAACCGCTGCTTCATTCCAAGTGAGTAAGTTTTAAACTTTGACTTACCGCGATCTCCAAGTCCAACTTTGTCGAGTAATTGCTGCACTCGCTCGATTGGAAAGCCGCCAAGTTTTGCAAGAACCATTAAGTTCTCATAACCCGACAGTGCTGGATAAAAAGCAGGTCCTTCAATCATTGCGCCAACGCGACTCAAATACTTTTCTGGATGCTCAATTGGCTCGCCAAGGATGTGGCCTTGACCAGTTGTTGGAGTGATAAGGCCGAGCAACATTCGCATAGTGGTCGTCTTGCCCGATCCATTAGGGCCAACAAAGCCACACACGATGCCCAAAGGGACTTCGAAGTTGATATGTGAGACCGCTAAGCGATCATCATATTTTTTGGAGAGATCTGAGACTGAAATAGCAGTATTAGGCATACCCCTTACTCTGCCACAATTAGCCCATGAGCAAACGACCTTGGGGTTATCAACCTCGTAAGGATTCACTGGGACCTGACTGGGAATTACATCCACAGACACATTCAGTGCGCGCTGGTTTAGCTCGATCTGGTTTTGGCGAAACATCTGAGGCTTTGTATCTCAATAGTGGTTTCACATATTCATCTGCTGAAGAAGCATTTGATTCCTTTGCCGAAGAAACAGATCACTACTTATATAGCCGTTTTCATAACCCAACAATTGCCATGTTTGAAAAGCGTCTTGCTGCAATAGAAGGCGCTGAAATGTGTGTGGCAACAGGCTCTGGAATGTCTGCCATGTTCGCATCCCTTGCATGCCTAGTAGAACAAGGCGACCACGTAGTTGCCTCTGCTGCAATGTTTTCTTCTTGCCATGTTGTCATTACAGAGTTCTTACCAAAGTGGGGCGTTACCTTTGAATTAGTGAAGGGCAATAACCCTGCTGATTGGGCTAAAGCACTTAGCAAGCCAACTAAGGCTGTCTTTATCGAAACACCAAGCAATCCATTATTAGAGATCGTTGATATCAAAATGGTGAGCGACCTTGCACACAAGGTCGGTGCAACTGTAATTGTTGATAACGTGATGGCTTCACCTGTTCTGCAAAAGCCATTACAGCTTGGCGCAGATGTAGTTATGTATTCAGCTACAAAGCACATTGATGGTCAAGGACGAGTTTTAGCTGGTGCACTACTTGGTTCTGCAGATTACATCGTTGACAAGCTTCTTCCATTTGTTCGTCACACAGGACCAGCTCTTAGTTCTTTCAATGCCTGGGTTCTTGTTAAGTCACTGGAAACAATGCACATGCGTGTTGAGAGCATGGTTTCAAATGCACAAGCAGTTGCAGAATTCTTAGAAAAGCAACCTGCGATTAAATCTGTTCGCTATCCAGGTTTAAAGTCTCACCCTGAACACGAATTAGCAATGAAACAGATGAGCAATGGCGGCGGAAGCACCATCGGGATTGAATTTAAGGGCTCTCAGGAAGAAGTCTTTGCCTTCATGAACAAGCTTCGCGTGATCGATATTTCTAACAACTTAGGTGATAGCAAGTCTCTTATTACTCATCCTGCATCTACTACACACCGACGTTTGGCCCCTGAAGTACAAGCAGAAATGGGCATAACAGCGTCTGTATTGCGTTTGTCTATTGGATTAGAACATTCATCAGATCTCATTAAGGATCTAGAGCAGGCTTTAGCTAAGTAGTTGTGCTGCAACAAGTACAACTGAAAGCAAACTTAAGTAGGTAATAGACCACTGGAAGATCTTTCCAGCAACTTTTCCATACTCCGGTGAGCCTTCTTTAAGAGCAAGTAATTGGCGAGCAAAAACTAAACCAAGTGCAATTGTTACAGCCATTGACCATGTTGGCAGATTTGCTGAACTAATCAACCAAATAGATGATGCAATCATCAGGATTGTGTGGAACCACATCTCACCAAGTACGCGTCCCTTTGTTGCAACGACAGGAAGCATTGGTGTGCCCGCCGCTGCGTAATCATCTTTGTACTTAATTGCTAACGCCCAGAAATGTGGCGGAGTCCAAAAGAAGATTACAAAGAAAAATGCCCAAGGTGTCATTGACAATGAATTTGTTACCGCTGCCCAACCAATGAGTACTGGCATACAACCTGCAGCACCACCCCACACAATGTTTTGTGAAGTTCTTTGTTTAAGCGCCATTGTGTATACAACGACATAAAAAACTATTGCCATTAATGCTAACAAGGTCGCAAGCGGAGTGGTGAAGAGCCAGAACAAGATGAGCGAAAGAATTCCGATAAGTGTTGCAAAAATTGTTGCATTTGTTTTAGTGATCAAGCCAGTAACAATCGGACGCTTTGCCGTCCGTGCCATTAACTTGTCTAAATCACTTTCGATAACCATGTTGAAGGCGTTTGCACTTCCCGCAGCCAATGTTCCTGCAAAAATTGTTGCGATTGCCAACCCAAAATCTGGCAAGCCTTGTGCGGCCAAAACCATCGCGGGTAAAGTGGAAACGAGCAATAGCTCAACGACCCGTAACTTCATTAGGTCTAGATATCCCCGAATAGCGATGCTCACTGGTCAAGATTACTCAGCGATTTAATTCACGCATCACAGTCTCCGCACAGGGATAAGAGTTACCTTGCTCTCAGCGAAGGGATTCATCACGACTGAGAGCAACAAGCCTAAATAGTTTGAGATCGTAGATAGTGATGGGCCAGCAAAGCCACCCAAAGCATCTAAATCTTTGCCCGTCCTGCCAATGCGCAGGCTCCCAACTGATGGCTCGGATGGTAACGATTATAAAAGAGAAGATAACTGACTAGTACAGTTTGGGAATGCGCAAACACTTTGTAACTTTGATTCTCATAACCTCGCTCTGCGCCATCGCGATACCTGCTCAGGGCGAAGTTGTTTCACCAGACTCAAAGATGAAGCTGATCAAAACTATCAATGGTTCAATCGCTCCAAAGTCAGTCAGATCATCAGGTGATGGTGTGGTTAGCGCGCACAACATGATGTATCGACACTCAGTCACTGTTTATGATGCAAAGACTTTTGAGTTACTGCATACAGTTCCTGACTCAGTATCTTTGCAGAGCTTCGGGTATTCCAAGAGTGCATCAATCTTTAAGGGTTCACCTGTAGAGGGAACATTCTCACCCGATGGTAAGTACCTCTACGTGAGCAATTACGCGATGTATGGGCCTGGATACAATAAAGAAGGACATGACACGTGTTCTCCAGCATCTGGTTTTGACAAAAGTTTTGTGTATCGAATCAATCGCAGTAGTTATGAAATAGATGCGATCTACCTAGTTGGATCTGTTCCAAAAGTTGTCGAAGCAACCCCTGATAACAAATATGTATTAGTTGCTAATTGGTGCTCTTACACAGTGTCAGTAATTTCTGTAGCCGCTCAAAAGGTTGTTAAAACAATCAAAATCGGTCGTTATCCACGCGGTATCGCAATCTCTAATGACTCAAAACTCGCATACGTGGCTGAGATGGGTGGCAACAGAATTCATGTCATTAACTTAGAAGATTTCACGGTCACTTACATTCCAATTGGAAGTAACCCTCGTGCAATAGTTTTGTCTCCAGACAACTCAAAAATGTATGTGACCATGAACCTTTCAGGAAAAGTTGCATCCTGGGACTTAGTTACAAACATGGCTGGAAAGTCTGTAAAAACTGGAGAAGCAGCACGAAGTCTTGCGATCTCTTCTGATGGATCAACTATGTTTGTTGTTAACTTTAAAAGCAACACAATGTCCAAGGTTCGAACAAGTGACATGAAGGTTCTAGAAACTATCAAGGCATGCAAAGAACCAATCGGAATTACATATGACACCCCGACAGGAAATACTTGGGTTGCATGTTACAAAGGACAGATAAAGATTTACTCCAACAATTAAGGTACTGGACTTATCTCTGCCGGAATATTTGGAGCCGCAATACGTCCTAGAACTCGATCAATTGCTGCCCGTGCTTTGTTAAGAGCTGCATTTCCTTTAGCAATGTCATCAGCAAGGGTTACAAAAACATACTCTCTATCAGTTGATTGAACATAACCTGCAAGTGTTGCGGTCCCATTGAGTGTTCCAGTTTTTGCACGCACTAGCCCCACAGCAGATGGTGCTGTGGTCGTGAACCTGCTCTGCAACGTTCCTGAAACTCCGCCAATAGGTAGAGATTCATATAAAAGTGCATATCTTTCATCTTTACGAATCTTGTATAGAAGTTCACCCATTAACTTTGCGGTGATCTTATTTTTCTTAGACAAACCACTTGCATCTGCCACAACTAATCTGCTGTCATCTATTTCAAATTGGGCTAATAAGGTGCGGAAAATTGTCTCAATACCTTTGATATTTGGAGAATAACCGGCAGCTCTTGCGGCTAATCCAGCTAGTCGATCGGCCAATAAGTTATCGCTCCACAGCATCATAAAATCAAGAATTTCTTTCACTGTTGGTGAGTTCTCCGAAACGACAAGATCACCTTGAGCTAAAATGGTTTCGTCATCTGTTACTGATTTGAAGACCGGCTTGAATCCACGCTTTGCCCAAAATGCTTTTAGGTTAGCAATATCTTTGGAATAGAGATTGCTATAAATGACTTTGTAATTCCTTAACGAGCCGCCATTGGCTTTTTTAATCGCCGATAAAGTATTGAAACCCATATATGGCAAGGAAGCACGGTTCATTTTGCGAGCAACATTGTGATCTAAGCTAATCCAGGGATCAAGTGATCCTCGAATAACAACTGTCTTTTCCTCGGGTGCGATATTTATGGTTGTGTTAAAAACTGATTGTGGATCTAAATACTCAAGAGTTACTGCGCCAGCTAAAACCTTCATGACAGATGCTGGTTTGCGTTGCGAGTAAATATTCTTTTCGTAAATGATCTGCCCTGTTGTGCCGTCAATAACGATCATTGCTGGATTAGATAGCGTCGGAACTTTAAGAAGATCATCAAATGCTGCCGGGATTGAATCAGGGCCTAATGCCGCACCTGCGGGTGCAATTGAAAGAATCAGCGCAAGGCAGACCGCAAACATTCTTCGGAATGCAACCATGTTGAAGGAAGACATCCATTCAGTTTAGAGTGCATGCATGTCTTCTCCAACCACCCCCGCCAGTATTGGCCCGGGGGAATTTTTTCCTGTTGTAGGAGTTGGACCTCATGAAAAACCTTGGCCAGAAGGTGATCACTTCGATCCTGAATTATTGCTGAATGGTGATCGTCGTAATGTTTTAGATCATTACCGATATTGGAGCGTTGAAGCCATTGTTGCAGATTTAAATACTAAGCGTCACAAACTTCAGATCGCAATTGAAAATTGGCAGCATGATTTGAACATTGGATCAGTAGTTCGCACAGCTAATGCATTCAACGTTTCTGCAGTTCACATTATTGGAAAACGTGACTGGAACAAGCGCGGTGCAATGGTGACTGATAGATATTTGACAGTGATGCATCATCCAACAGTTGAAGATTTTGCCAAATACTGCAAAGAGCAAAACTTGCCGATTATTGGAATTGATAATGTCCCGGGATCAAAGCAGCTTGAGCCAGCAGTTCTCCCTGAAAGTTGTGTTCTTTTGTTTGGTCAAGAGGGTGCCGGTATGTCAGATGAAGGTATTGCTGTATGCGAAGTTTTGTATGAGATCAATCAATATGGTTCAACTAGATCAATGAATGCATCAGCAGCTGGTGCAATTGCGATGTATCACTGGGCACTTCAACATTTACCGCGTTAGTTCTAACAACAATCCATCCACAGCACGTTCAACCATAGCTAAAGTTTCTTCGTAAGCTGCATCAGATTGGTTGTAAGGATCTGGGACTTCTAGCTTGAAGTAATCTGCTGAACTTGGATCTAAACCTTTTAGTAAAGGATCAAAGTTTCTCAAATAGAAAACTTTGCTTCGATGCTCGTCACTTTCTGCCAAAGAAACAACGTTCTGATAATTACTTGAATCCATGACCAAAATCAGATCATGAACAAAGAAATCATTTGCTTTAAATTGCTGTGCAGTGTGCGAATGCTTATATCCAGCAGCTTCCCAAATCTTTTTTGATGATGGGTGTGGACCTTGTCCGATATGCCACGAGCCAGTTCCTGAACTATGAACCTCGATGCGTGGAGCTTTCCAATGAGCGGTTTTACCCGCCAGAACAGCAGCTGCCATAGGTGAGCGACAAATATTGCCGAGGCACACCATTGTGATGCTGAGTTGGTCCTGGCCTTTAAGTGAGGAGATCAAGCTCTGGTTCATCTTCCAGCGCTTCCTGCACAGTCTTTAAACGGCGCTCAATCTCATCTGCTTCTTCGCCCCGACCTTGCATGCGCAAGATCTTGGCGACGCGTGATTCAACATCCACAATAAATTCAAAATCTTTAGGCTCATCTTCGCTAACTATTGCCAACACATTTTCAAGTGTTGCCAATCCTTCATCATATTTTTCAAGCAGGATTTGTGCCTTGCCAAATTCGAAGGACGCAAATGTTTCACGGCGATGATCATGGCCTGTTTCAAAAACATCAACCGCTTTACGAGCAGTCTCCAAAGCTAACTCGCCCTGACCAAGTTCAATTAAACATGAGGCCATTTTTTGATCACAACGGGCAACATGAATTACTTCTTTGTTTCTCTTAAAGAGAGACCTTGCTTCTTTGAATGCTTCGATTGCCTTGTCGTAATTCTTTAATTCACGTTCTGCACAACCAATCAAGTGCAGATCATTCGCTGCGCCAATTTCATTTCCATCAACTAAATGCTCTTGTGCGCACTCATTCATAGTTTCAACAACTTTGTCATATTGCTTTGATGTGTACCACCACTCACCAAGTGTGCAAGCAAGTTCAAGTGCAATCGGTGATTTATTCTCGCGAAGTAATTCAACCGCTTTACTCATTGCCAACGCTGCTTCATCCATGCGCTTTAACTGATTTAGGTTGTAACCAATTGCTGAATATGCTTGAGCTAATCCTTCAGATGGTGCTTCTTCACCAAGTTGTGAATAAATATCACGTGCGGTTTCAGCTAATGCAAGTGCTTCGTCATATTGACCACGTGCATAAATTCGCGCGCTTAATTCGTAATAGGTACTGGCACGTTCTTCGCCTTCGACCTCGGGGATTCGATCCCACAACATCTCTTCGCTGATGAGTTCTTCTAAGCCATCATCTTCGCTCATGAGCAAAACCTATACGGATTAGCCTAAGGACGAGCGGGAATCTCTATCTGCGCCATAGGCCATTTTGCAGTTTTGACCGTCTTTAGAACCTCTTGGGTAACCTTTTGAATCTGTTTTTGAGCCTGCATGTCGAAGGAGTGGCCCCAAGGACAACGGTTGGATATCGCACAGACCCAGCCATTGGTACCGATATTCATTACAGCTGCGCCGCTAGGGGCGGTGTAATAGGTACTCATCGCAACAAAACCTTTTTCAGTTGGGCTAATAACTGCTCTGGCAAGAACTTGAACACCTGGTCCCACAGTTCCCATTGCCGTATCTGCCTCATAACCATAAATCCCTTTTATTTGAGCATCAATTCCAAGAACTGAAAAGGGCCACACATTATTTGAGACTAAATCTTTTCGTATTCCTAGAGCAAAGTACTGTGAACCAAGTAAAAGAGATTCGGGTTGTCCAATTTCTCGATAAGGCGTTCTGCCAGAAATCTCACGTCCTTTAATTTCAGTTATTGCATAACCAGTATTGCCACCAAAGACAATGAGATTAACTCCGGATGCAACGGCACCATCAAAATATTGGCGCATACTTCTAGTCCAATATTCGCTGTGTCCACCTAAAACAATTGAACGGGTTTGTGCAAAAACTTCTGGCCTGGAATCAACTTCTAAATCAGTAATGTAATTAATGCCTAGCCCAGCTTTTTCCATCAATGTAACCAGTGGTTGTTCCATGTATCGAAACTGTCCAGAGCCATCACCATCATATGGACGATCAAATGAAACTACAGGTGCTGCGGTTTCACGATTGCCATCTGCTCCTTTATATAAAGACTCTCCACCCCACTGGTTATATGACTGCCATGTGAGAACTGAAGAAACAAAAGTTAAATCATTAGCACCACTACCCGTAACCATGAGCGGAACAAAAGTGCTTGCCCGTTTCAGGCTTTTTAACTTCAATAAATACTGACCTGGCACCATTGCGCTATCGACCGTTATTGATTTAGGTGATGCAAGTGTGCGAATCAGGCGAGCGCCAGCATTCTTGTAATAACCCATTCGATATATCTCGACCTGAAACTTTTTAGATCCGATCGCGGTCAACGAAACACTCTCGCCGCATGTTGCAGAAGCTGAACTTACAAAGCCTTCAATCCGCGGCGCCTCTTTGCGACGAATGAAATCGGCACTGAAGCGAAGTGGAACACCGGCATCCCACTTAACATCGCCCTTTTTAAGGTTTTCCCGTTGGACCCATCCGGAACTCAGATCCCAGCTGCACTCAGAGGCAACTGCCGAGGCAGGACAAAGGCTCACAATGAGTGCGACAAGGAGAATCCGGAGCATCCGCGGAGCATACCTACCCCTTTATTGCCTTAAAGATGCAGATGCGAATCGTTTGCATTAACCTTCTCCTATGCATATTCCAGACGGGTTTATAGATGTCCAGACCTCTGCAATCTTTGCTGGCCTAGCAGCTGCCGGCGTTGCAACAGCTCTTAAGGGCGCTCGCACACAACTAGATGAGAAGACGGCACCTCTAGCAGGATTAACTGCAGTGTTTATTTTTGCTGTGCAGATGCTCAACTTCCCAGTTGCTGCAGGAACAAGTGGCCACTTATTAGGTGGTGCCTTAGCTGCAGTCTTAGTCGGTCCGTGGGCGGCAACTTTGGCGCTAACCGTTGTTTTGTTAATGCAAGGTTTGTTATTTGCCGATGGTGGCCTAACCGCTATTGGCCTTAATGTTTTCAATATGGGTGTCTTGGGCGTGTGGGCGGGGTATGGATTTTTCTTACTCCTGCGCAAACTCCTACCAAAGACTAAATCTTCGATCTCACTTGCTGCTGCACTCGGTGGATTGCTTTCAGTGCCGGCTGCTGCTGTTGGTTTCACAATTCAGTATGCGATGGGCGCAACTGCAACCTTTTCAACCTCGGCAGTTCTAAGTGCGATGGTTGGAACACATGTATTGATCGGAATTGGTGAGGCATTGATAACTGGTTTAACAGTCAGTGCAGTCTTGGCAAGTCGTAGTG
>JBIILL010000095.1:0-4284 GCA_044232665.1 Candidatus Planktophila sp.
CTTCTTGAACTTACCGAAATCGTTGATCATTACATCTTCACCCTTTGAAAGGTTACGGATGATTGTGTCAAAAACGATATCTACAGCGTGAGCTGCTTCCTTCTTGCTGTCGTTGAAGTGTGGTGCTAACGCAGCAATGAATTGGGCCTTATTCATTGAATTCCCCTTATTTACGCGTAAATGTTAAGCAACCGCCTAACGTGCTCATAAACCTACGCGCATATAAGGGGTGATGTGGTTATTGAATTGCGCGTGTCGCACTTTTTATTTTTTATACAAATGCAGAAAAACGCGGTTTTTATGCGTAGAAAACTCTAAATACAAGATTGAGGGTTAAGCGCTCACTCTCTCACCCACTCGTAAAGCACGCGTTTTACGCTTGTTTTAAAACCTTATGAACGAATTGGAAGCGTTGTTGGCTTGTATAAAGGACGATTTTTCTCGAAAGAGTCAATGGAATCAGTCTGTTTTAGCGTCAAACCAATGTCATCCAATCCTTCCATCAAGCGCCAGCGGGTGTAATCATCGATTTCAAATGACAAGCTCTTCGAACCATAGCTAACGGTGCGGCTCTCTAGATCAACTGTGATTGACGTTGATGGATCTGCCTCAACAGCAGCCCACATCGCTTCTACCTCGGCTTGATCCAGAATGATTGTCAGCAATCCACCCTTGAGCGAATTACCACGGAAAATATCTGCAAAGCGGCTAGAAATAACGACCTTGAAACCATAGTTTTGCAGCGCCCATACTGCGTGCTCGCGTGAAGAGCCTGTTCCAAAATCAGCTCCTGCAACAAGAACTGTGCCTTTCTTGAAAGCATCCTTGTTTAATACAAACTCAGGATCATTGCGCCAGGCGGCAAAGAGACCATCTTCAAAACCACTGCGGGTTACTCGCTTTAAATAAACCGCAGGAATTATCTGATCTGTATCAACATTGCTGCGACGTAGAGGAACTCCGGTGCCGATGTGCTTGATAAATTTTTCCATGGACTTGGCTCCTTACAGATCCGCAGGTGAAGACAGTGTTCCACGCAGCGCTGTTGCAGCTGCGACAAGTGGACTTACAAGGTGTGTTCGACCGCCCTTACCTTGGCGACCTTCAAAGTTACGGTTTGAAGTTGATGCTGCGCGCTCTCCCACTGCCAGCTGATCTGGGTTCATACCAAGACACATCGAGCATCCCGCATTACGCCATTCCGCACCGGCATCAAGAAAGACCTTGTCTAGACCTTCAGCCTCTGCCTCCAAGCGCACTCGCGCAGATCCTGGAACAACCAGCATGCGCAATGTTGAAGCGATCTTTTTGCCCTTTAGAACATCTGCAGCTGCACGTAAGTCTTCAATGCGCCCATTAGTACAAGAGCCCAAGAAAACAGTGTCAATGGCTATCTTTTTAAGTGGTGTGCCAGCCTCAAGGCCCATGTATACAAGTGCTCGCTCTGCTGCTGTGCGTGCCTCAGTATCTGCAATATCTGCAGGATTTGGAACTACAGAATTAAGCGGCAAACCTTGGCCCGGGTTAGTTCCCCATGTAACAAATGGCTCTAGCTCATCTGCGCTCAGATTCACCTCAACATCAAATTTGGCATCAGCATCTGTAAACAGTGTCTTCCAATAAGAAAGGGCTGCATCAAAGTCTTCAGGTGCATGAGGCTTGCCCTTGATGTAATCAAATGTTGTTTGATCAGGTGCAATTAATCCAGCTCTTGCTCCTGCCTCAATAGACATATTACACACTGTCATGCGTGATTCCATTGACAGGGCGCGGATTGCGCTACCTCGGTATTCAATGACATATCCCTGGCCACCACCTGTGCCGATCTTTGCGATGATCGCAAGGATGATGTCCTTTGATGTAACACCTGGCTGCAGAGAACCCTCAACATTTATCGCCATTGTCTTTGGTCGTTGCAACGGCAATGTTTGTGTGGCAAGTACATGCTCAACTTCAGAGGTGCCAATACCAAAAGCAAGTGCGCCAAAGGCGCCATGAGTAGATGTGTGCGAATCTCCGCACACAATCGTCATGCCCGGTTGAGTAACACCAAGTTGTGGTCCAACAACGTGAACAACTCCCTGATCCTTATCGCCAAGTGAGTGAATGCGAAGGCCAAACTCTTTACAGTTTGCGCGCAAGGTATCAACCTGGAGCTTTGAGACTGGATCTGCAATTGGCTTATCAATATTGAGTGTCGGCACATTGTGATCTTCTGTTGCAATCGTTAGATCAGCACGACGAACTGGGCGTCCGGCAAGGCGCAGACCATCAAATGCTTGTGGGCTCGTTACTTCGTGGATTAAATGCAGATCGATATAAATCAGATCTGGTTCGCCTTGTGCGGCGCGAACAACATGCTCTGCCCAAATTTTCTCGGCTAGCGTTTTACCCACGATGTACTGCTCCTTACATTTCCAGTTTGTGATATCAGATAATGAGATGCTAATATCACCCTATGAACAAGAAGAATAGCGGAGTTGGCGTATTAGATAAAGCCGTGGCAATTTTAAGCACGCTAGAGGCCGGCCCGCATTCACTTGCAGATCTTGTTGCAGCAACCGGCATCGCCCGACCAACGGCTCACCGCTTAGCTGTGGCACTTGAGTTCCACCGCTTAGTTGCTCGTGATTTAACGGGACGTTTTGTATTAGGACCGCGTTCAGGTGAATTAGGCGCTGCTGCCGGTGAAGATCGCTTGTTAGCCGCTGCTGCTCCTGCGCTGGCCGCTCTGCGTGATGCAACTGGTGAGAGTGCCCAGTTATATCGCCGTCAAGGAGATCTACGCATCTGTGTGGCCGTAGCAGAACGCTTATCAGGCCTGCGTGACTCTGTTCCTGTTGGCGCAGCCCTAACTATGCATGCAGGCTCTGCTGCGCAAATTCTACTTGCGTGGGAAGAGTCAGAAAAGATTCACCGTGGTTTAACTAACGCACGCTTTACCGCCGCGCAACTATCTGCTGATCGTCGTCGCGGGTGGGCGCAATCTGTGGGAGAACGCGAAGCTGGTGTTGCATCTGTGTCAGCACCTGTGCGCGCACCTAACGGCAAAGTAATTGCCGCTGTAAGCATAAGCGGCCCGATCGAACGTCTAGGACGTCAACCTGGCCGCATTCATGCCGCTGCTGTAGTTGCTACTGCAGCTCGTCTGACTGAACATCTAGCTCGCGAATAACGCGAGCAATTGTAGGAAAAGAAAAACCTTTTCGTTGTAATAGGGATTGAATTCTACGAATCTGAACCTCTGGTTCTAGTCGACTCATAGTGTTGTACTTTTTCATACCCAGTGAAAACGCAGTTCGATACTCAGACTCATCATCAATCTCGTCTAGCGCTTCATCAATACTGGATTGATCTACTCCCCTAGTGCGAAGTTCTCCAGCGATAATCCGCTTAGATAACTTCTTAGAGGTATGACGGGATTGTGTCCACGCCTTTGCAAACTCTGAATCGTTGATCAAACCGTTTTCTTGAAGACGAAAGATGGTTGCCTGAGCAACATCATCTTCTACTCCACGCTTTTTTAAGTGAGCCAGAAGCTCACCCTTACTCTTTGCGCGAGCAACCAAAGCATTAAGTGCGATGGTGTGTGCGATTGAGTAAGGGTCAGCCTCCTGGTCAACCTTTACATATTCAAGCATTAGAGCTTAGAAATCCACCTCTGCGGCAGCCTCATCAATGGCAGCAACGAGTGCTGGATCGACCTCAACTGGAACAAAGTGTTCGCGGATCTTGTTTTCAATCTCATTGGCTAGATCTGGATTATCAATCAGGAAGGCACGTGCATTTTCCTTACCTTGACCAAGCTGATCTGCCTCGTATGTGTACCAAGCACCAGACTTCTTAACCACACCGATGTCAACACCCATGTCAATCAACGATCCTTCGCGTGAAATACCTGTGCCGTAAATAATGTCGAACTCTGCCTGCTTGAAAGGTGGAGCCATCTTGTTCTTGACTACCTTCACGCGGGTACGGTTACCAACAGATTCTTGGCCATCCTTAAGCGTTTCAATACGACGGATATCTAGGCGAACTGAGGCGTAGAACTTCAGCGCCTTTCCACCTGTAGTTGTCTCTGGTGAACCAAAGAAGACACCGATCTTGTCACGCAACTGGTTAATAAAGATTGCTGTTGTCTTTGATTGGTGCAGCGCTCCTGTGATCTTACGAAGTGCTTGAGACATCAAACGAGCCTGAAGACCCATATGTGAATCACCCATCTCGCCTTCGATTTCTGCGCGCGGAACAAGTGCTGCGACTGAGTCAACTACAACAAGATCA
>JBIILL010000096.1:0-4271 GCA_044232665.1 Candidatus Planktophila sp.
GGCTTGCTCCACGTATCTCAGATTCGCAAGATGCATGGTGGAAAGCGCATTGAAAACCTTGAAGAGGTTATGAAGGTTGGCGACAAGATCCAGGTTGAAATCGGCGAGATTGATCCAAAGGGCAAGTTGTCTTTGGTTCCTGTACTTGAAGATGGAACAACTGGTTCAGCTGAATAAATGAGTGTTCGTCGTTCAGTTTTACCTAGCGGTCTGCGTATCGTTACTGAAGAAGTTCCTTCGGTACGCAGCGCCGCGATTGGTATTTGGGTAAATGTTGGATCTCGTGATGAAACCCCGGCTGTTGCTGGGGCTTCTCACTTTCTCGAGCATTTACTGTTTAAAGGAACTAAGCGACGAAATGCCTTAGAAATTTCCTCATCAATTGAATCTGTTGGTGGCGAGATGAACGCCTTCACTAGCAAGGAGTACACCTGCTTCTATGCACGTGTGATTGACACAGACTTGCCTATGGCAATTGATGTAGTTTCAGATTTGATTACATCATCAGTTGTTACAGCGCTAGATGTTGATGCTGAACGCAAGGTAGTTCTTGAAGAGATCGCAATGCGAGATGATGATCCAAGTGATTTAGTACATGACTTATATGCCGAGACCCATTACGGCGACACTCCACTGGGTCGTCCAATTCTCGGCACTATTGATTCAATCAAATCGATGTCAAGGAATGCAGTCTTTAATTACTATAAGAAGCGCTACTTGCCACAGGATTTAGTCGTTGCCGTTGCCGGAAACATTAAGCACAAAAAAGTTGTGGCAATGGTTGAAGCCGCACTATCTAAGGATGGCTTCCTAGATGTGATGGGCGCACCAGTTATTCGCCCAAGTACTCCTGTTAAGAAAAGTGTGCAGCAATCAGTTGGTTTGATTACTCGTCCAACAGAGCAGGCTCATATGTTCTATGGGATGGAAGGCGTTGCACGACACGATGATCGACGCTTTGCAATGGGAATTTTGGCATCAGCTCTTGGTGGCGGAATGTCATCCCGCTTGTTCCAAGAAATTCGTGAAAAGCGCGGACTTGCATACTCTGTTTATGCATACGCTCAGCAGTTTGCAGGTAGTGGTCAAATAGGATTTTATGCAGGTTGTAATCCATCAAAGGCAATTGAAGTTGTCGAAATCATTCGCGAAGTGTTGGCAGATGTTGCAAACAACGGAATGTCTCACGAAGAAATCGAGCGAGCTAAGGGCGCAGTCCGAGGATCACTCGTTTTGAGCCAAGAGGATTCAGGCTCACGCATGAGTCGCATCGGCAAAAATGAGATTGTGTATGGCCACATCATGGATTTTGATGAAATTTTGAAGGCAATTTCAGCGGTCAATTCCACAGACATCAAGGAAATTGCCAGCGACTTCTTAACAAAAACGCCTACGCTTGCTCTCGTAGGCCCATTCAAATCTGAGTCCAAATTTGAGAAGGTGTTAAGCCAATGATCAATGTTGCAGTGTTAGGTGCTCGCGGACGCATGGGCTCTGAGGTTGTTAAGGCTGTTGAAGCAGCTGATGGATTAGCACTGGTTGCAGCACTTGATTTAGGTGACTCAATTGATCAACTCAAGGATTCTGGCGCACAAGTAGTTGTTGATTTCACTACTCCAGATAGCGTGATGAAGAACTTAGAATTTTTGATCAATAATGGAATTAACGTAGTTGTTGGCACTACAGGTTTTGATGATGCAAAACTTGCAACCGTTAAGGGTTGGCTCGCTGCAAATCCAAAGGTGGGCGTCTTGATTGCCCCTAACTTTGCGATTGGCGCAGTTTTAATGATGGAGTTTGCTGCAAAGGCAGCCAAGTACTTTGAGTCTGCTGAAATTATTGAACTTCATCACCCTGCAAAGGTTGATGCACCATCAGGTACTGCTTCTCGCACCGCAGAATTAATGACCGCTGCTCGTAAAGAGGCTGGTCTTGGAGCAATGCCAGATGCCACCACAACATCGCTAGATGGTGCTCGTGGCTCGTTAGTTGGAGATATTCCTGTGCATTCAGTACGTGCTCGTGGATTAGTTGCACATCAAGAGGTTTTGTTTGGTGGATTAGGGGAGACCTTAACAATTCGTCACGATTCAATTGACCGTGCAGGATTTATGCCAGGAGTTATTCTTGGAGTACGAAAGATCATTAATCATCCAGGCCTAATTCATGGCCTAGACAAGTTCATGTAAGGAGCAACTTATGTCAAAAGATCAAATCACAATGTACGGCGCCGATTGGTGCGGAGATTGCCGACGTTCAAAGCGCTTATTTGAAGAGCTCAATGTCGAATACACATTAATTGATACAGATTCAGATTTAACCGCTGCTGACAAGGTCATCGAAATTAATGGTGGAGCTAAGTCAATTCCAGTGATTGTTTTCTCTGACGGTACTCACTTAACAGAGCCATCAGATAATGATCTAAAGGCAAAGCTTGTAGCTTTGGGGATTATCTAAAGCCAGCGGTATACAGCCGCAGATGAAACTGCAGCTGAGAGAACAACAACTGGAAATGGCGCTTTGAGAAACAGCGCAACTATTGCAACGGATAGGCCAACTAGGCGTTGGTCAATCATGAGTTGTGACTTTTCGGAAATTGATTGAACGGCAACTAGCGCACTTAGTAACGCAATTGGAATGAGTGCGTTGATGCGTTGAATCTTTGGGTGTGAAAGCCAGCGTTCTGGAACAGAGTGTCCTGAGTACTTGAGCGCAAACGCGATCACACTTGTTCCGATAGTTGCAATCCAGAATGTGCTCATCGCTTCAACCCAACCACTATTGCGATAAATGCTGTTGCAATGATGGGAAGACCTGCAGGCAATATGGGGGTCATGGCGATTGCAAAGATTGCACAACTAACGGCCAGTACACGCTCAAACTTTTCTGTTAATCGTGGCCACACTAATCCCAAGAATGCTGCGGGAACGGCCGAATCAAGACCAAATGCGCGAACATCGCCCATTGCTTGAGCACCTAACGCACCTGCAAGTGTGAAGAGGTTCCAAAATACAAAGACTCCAATGCCGGTGTACCAAAAACCTTTGCGCATGGCGTCGATGCCGCGAGATTCTTGGCCAAGTGCAACTGCTGTTGATTCATCGATAGTTATTTGTGCTGCAACGATTCGGGTTAATCCAGAGACTTTAAGGTGGGGAGCCATGATGACTCCATAGAGTGCGTTTCTAACACCGAGTAAAGATGCAGTTGCGATTCCACTTAATGCAGATCCACCGGCTCCTAAAACACCAATAACAGCAAATTGAGATGCGCCAGAAAAAGTCAATAATGAAAGTAAGCAGCTTTGCAAAACAGTAAAGCCATTGGCCACAGCGGCTGCGCCAAATGCCACCCCATATGCACCGACGGTGAGAGAAACACTGAGCGAATCTCGCAATGTGGTGGAGGCAACCTTGGACACGCGGACATTGTGCCGTATAAATCCAAGGGCTGCTAGGGGCTACTAGATAGGGTGCGTCCATGAGTGAAGAAATTATTTTCCGCGATGATGTGACTGTTGAATTGGTGAAGGCTAGTGCGAGCGATGCAGATGTTATTTGGGCTGCACGTGTATCAACAGCTGGCGAGCAATCAATGGAAGAAATTGGCGAAGATCCAGCACGTTCTGCAGGATTGATTAACTACCTGGCTCGTGAACGTCATGGTTCTCCATTCGAGCACACATCAATGACCTTTTTTGTCTCGGCTCCCATCTTTGTTTTTCGTGAGTTCATGCGCCACCGCATCGCTTCCTACAATGAAGAAAGTGGTCGCTACCGCGAACTGAGACCTGTTTTTTATATTCCATCTGCCGAGCGCAAACTTATTCAAGTTGGCAAGACTGGTGCATACACATTCGTTGATGGCACCAAAGAGCAATTTGATGTGACAGTTGCAGCGATGAAGGATGCGTATGTTGTTGCCTACGATAGTTATCAAAAGATGTTGGAAGCTGGCGTTGCCCGCGAAGTAGCCCGCGTAGTTCTGCCGGTTGCAACGTATTCATCTATGTATGTATCAATGAACGCCCGCGCATTGATGAACTTCTTGTCCTTGCGTACTGCCCGTGAAGGTTCACATTTTCCAAGCTATCCTCAACGTGAAATTGAGATGGTTGCCGAGAAAATGGAAGCGGAATTTGCGAAATTGATGCCGCTTACATACGCAGCCTTTGAAAAGTCTGGACGAGTCGCCCCTTAAAACGGGTAGAGTTCACCGCATGACAATCGCACCTCCATTTGGACGGCTTCTGACCGCAATGGTCACGCCCT
>JBIILL010000027.1:0-12702 GCA_044232665.1 Candidatus Planktophila sp.
GTTGGCATCAAAGCGCTGAGCTAACTTGTCAGCCTGGTGATCTAAATAGGACTCAACGGCAAAGCGGCCGGTGTCATCACCTTGTAGCTGTCGACCAAAACGGATATCCATTTCAGCTTCAGTTCTATATGTCAGGTGGGCAATGCGACGAGCAATACCCATGCCCTCATCAGGACCGACTTCTTGCTCGTAGTAATCACCAGAGTTGAAATTGGGATCAGATTTAATTGCTCTGATTTGAATAGATGCAGTTCCAATTTGATCTCCCGTTGCAACAGCAGATGATCCGATGGTGCAGATGGCACCAACCCGATCTGGTAACTGCACCGCCCATTCCAAAGCACGCATCCCACCCAGTGATGGACCAACTGCAAGTAAATACTTTTTAATTCCGATTGCATCTGTGAAGGCAACCTCTGCTGCAACCATGTCTCTGATTGTCACGGCAGGAAACCTTGAACCCCATCGCTTGCCATCTGCTGCAATCGATGATGGACCAGTTGATCCTTGGCAGCCACCAATTACATTGGGACACACCACAAAGTACTTGTCTGTATCAAAAGGCAATCCCGGGCCAACCATTGATGGCCACCAGCCAGGAACATCAGACCAGCCAGTCATCGCATGGTTAACTAAAATCGCATTATCTTTTGCCGCATTTAATGTGCCCCAGGTTTGATAGGCAATGGTGACATCCGGCAAAGTTTCGCCATTTTCAAGAAGCAAGAAACCGATCGTGATGAACTTTCGTTCACCAGGATCATGAGTTTCTAGCCAAGCACCTGTTACAACCATGAAATAAATATCCTTCACCCGCACTTGCCGCCGGAGCGACCTGTTCGTCACCCGGAGCACCCCGCCGCGGTGGAGGGTTGCCGCCTACTAAGCCGGGGCTAATACGTAGGACTCGTGAACGCTGTAATTCTAGCGACTACCCTTCAAAAATCCCAGCCGTCACTTTGGGGTGAAGCTCAAGGCGCATTGCAGCAAATGCTGCAGCGGGCCAGCCTGAACCAAAGACCCTGCGTAACAAAATGGTCAATGCATACTTGGGATCATCAACTGTTGCTCTATCCAACGCCCTATAGGCAAGTTCATTATCACCACGTTCATATGCCAAGGTGGCAAAAAGGCAGGCAACTGGAGCAACAAAACCATTAGGAGCAATGCGCAGTAGATAGAGCCACATGTTCCAGTAAGTATCAAAAGTTTCTGCATTGTGGGTGCCCATCGCAAAATCACGAACCTGAATATCTGAGAGCCGACCAACAACCTGTGACATCAACTCCACATCGCAGTTATAGCCACGATCTGCAAACTGCATAGATAAATCAATCACAGCTGTTGCTCCATCTCGTTGGAGCAGATTTAAATCCGGACTATCTATAGGAACTGCAAAGCTGTTAACGCACTCTATGAATTCACTATCTGTTGCAAGTGAAAGAGCTGTGATGCTTACATAGGTATTTTCAGTAGTCATGGTTTCTTATCCTTTGAAGGTAGTAGGTGCGTTAACGATGGTGATCAGTGCAATTGAAACTTTCTTGACGGTGCCGGTAACTGCGCGGGCTGCAGCGTTATGTGTGTAGGTGCCGTTCCAGGTTGTAAGAAGTGAGACTTGATACGTACCTGGTTGTTTATAGGTGTGATGGATGGTGCCGGCCGGATATGGAGCGCCATTTTCGGTAGTGACATAAACGCTGCCGTCACCAAAACTCCACACAAAAGAGGGACGAAGTGCCACATCTACAACTTCACCGATGATGTCGACCCTGCTTTGGAAAAGTGTGGGCAGGTCACACCAGAAATACACCGGCACATTAACTAATGGTTCAAACTCAGGTTGATAGGCAACACCTGCTGTAGGAACCATCTTGGTTAATCGATCACTCAAGTTAACGTGCGTGACAGCCTTTTTAATCCGTGGCTTATAGGTGCGCTTTACCGTTGGTTTTTTGACAACTGGCTGGGCAGCTGGTGGGAAAAACAAAGGAACAGCCCTTTTCTTAGGTGTTGTCTTCACAACTACCTTTTTTGGAGCCTGGGCAATAGTTTTCTTCACCGTTGTATTGCCCCTACGGGCTTCAATGATGATCTGATTGTTCTCGGTATAAACATTGATGCAGGCGCTCTCCTGACATGGATCAGCAACTGCTACCTGCATGCCAGAGAAAACAAGTGCCAGACTCAGAAATAGTGTGATCATGTGCGGCACCATAAATTGCAGCTGTGACCGAACTGGAACTGGCTGGGCTAACTGTGGATAGATGTGACAGGCTAGGAACATGACAGCGCGCGATGGTGATGGATGGGTCGAATGCGCCTGCGGCAATAAGCATTGGGGCGTTAATGGCGCAGCAGGTATTCTGATTCTTCGCGGCAATGAAATCTTGTTACAGCACCGCGCCCCCTGGGTTCATAACGGTGACACATGGGGAATTCCAGGTGGAGCTCGTGATTCTCATGAAAGCACTATTGAGGGTGCATTTCGGGAAGCTGTTGAAGAAACTGGAATTGATACCAATCTGCTGACTCCGCTTCACACATTTACCGATGATCACGGCAGTTGGAAATACGACACCGTTATTGCACGGGCTGCAGATGGATTAGTTGCCCACGAAGTAAATGATGAATCACATGAAGTGCGCTGGGTGCAGATTGAAGAAGTTGCAGAACTTCCTTTACATCCCAGCTTTGCTAAATCCTGGCCAGAACTACAAACTCTCCTTAAGACGCTTTAGCGAATCCCGAACAACTGCTGGATCTGATGTGCGCCACAACGGTGGCATTGAATTGAGCAACACACTGCCATAGCGCTTAGTCACAATTCGTGAATCCAAAATTGCAACTACTCCTCGATCATCAACGGAGCGAATCAAACGTCCTGTGCCCTGGGCCAATAACAACGCTGCACGAGGCAAGGAAACCTGCATAAATCCACTACCACCTTTTGCATCAGCCTGTGCTGCGCGCGCACTCATCACTGGTTCATCAGGACGAGGAAAAGGAATGCGATCAATTGCAACCAAAATACAACTATTTCCTGGCACATCAACCCCTTGCCACAGCGACATCGTGCCAATCAAAATAGATGTTTCATCTTTTTCAAACCGTGAAACAAGTGGTCCAACGGCGTCGCCTCTTTTTTGCGTGATGATCTTTATCGGCAGCTCTGCCAGTACTTTTCGCAGATGAAGATCTGCTGCCTCCACACCTCGCCATGATGAAAAGAGCGCCAGCGTGCGACCACCTGCAGCATCAATGAGCTCACCGAGTTCTGTTAACACCTCTTGACTTGGACCATCACGGCCAGGTTCAGGCAAGTGCTTAGGCATATATAAGACACCTTGATTAGCAAAATCAAAGGGGCTGCCCACATCTAACATTTGAACGTTGGCTGGATCTACTTCGCCCTCTTTGACTTCGGCGTTCATCTCTTCATTGACCAAAAAGCCAATGCTCTTTGCCATGGAATCAAAACCATTTCCCACAGTCAACGTCGCAGAGGTTGCAATCACGGGGGTTCTGGTCAGTAGGTTCTCACGCAAAACTTCAGAGACTGAAAGAGGCGCCAAATAAAGTGTGGAAAATGTAGGCTCATACCAGAGCACTAAACCATCGCCCATTTTAAGCAGTGTGGTGGCTGTCGTTGCTATCTCACTCACAGCACCTTTGACCCGAGCCCGCTCTGCCAAGCCATCAGTGTCAATGATTTCATCATCTGCAGACATGAATTGAATGATCGCCTTTGATGCTTCCATAACCTTGCGGATAGAAAACTCTAGTGATTGAGGTATCTCTTCAAGTCGTCCCTGTGTTCCAAACTCAGCCTTAACTGACTCACCATAATCGACCATTGACTCATGAAAATCATTTGCCGCCTTATGAAAAGCATCTGAAAGCTTGCCCGGCATGAACTTGCGGGCCATGGCAGCGGCGCGCAAAACTCGATTACTTGTGAGCTCATCTGTCACAGCCTGTGTTGCTCGATCCATAAACTCATGTGCTTCATCCAAAATCACACAATCTCGCTCAGGCAGGATCGGATGTGAATCTACGATTTCAATTGCGAGCAGTGTGTGGTTAGTAATGACGATATCCGCAGTCTGCGCCTTGGCTTTGGCATTAGCGGCAAAGCATTGCGAGCCAAAAGCACACACATCTGCGCCCACGCATTCTCGCCCTGAAACACTATTAGCCGCCCACACTCTGCGATCAACCTCAGGTGCATCATCTCTGTCACCACTCACACCCGGAGTCTTTGCCCACGCAATTAAACGCTTGGCATCTTTTTCCAAGGATGAAACCTCCATGACTAACTCACCGTCAGGATCAACCTCATCACTATTCATCTTTTGCAAACAGACATAGTTGCCCACGCCTTTATAGATGGCATAGGAGATCTCGCGGCCGAGCTCTTTTTCAAGTGCTGGCACAACTGCTGGTAAATCGCGATCAACTAACTGGCGTTGTAGTGCAAGGGTTGCAGTTGCCACCAACACTTTTCGGCCGTGGACAATGCCAGGAATTAGGTAAGCAAGAGACTTTCCGGTGCCAGTACCGGCTTGAACCATTAAGTGATGTCGATCAGTCAGTGCATTTGCAACAGCCTCTGCCATTTCAATCTGGCCTTCGCGGGCTGAACCACCAATTGCTTCTACGGCAACATCTAGTGCGCGACGCACCTTCGCTGACATATCGCTCATTAAAGAGCCAGCAAATCCATAAACTCATTTACTGGTGTTGCGGCCAATGTGTCATAGTCAAGACACAATTCAAGGATCTTGTTCTGCTTGTCTTTGTCATAAATACGAGCCAAATTGGTCTTGTATTTTTCAATAAGTAGGGGAATGCCTTCGACGCGACGGCGTGCATGACCGAGTGGATACTCAACGGCAACCTCAGCAAAGACCGTGCCATCATTGAATTCAACTGTTATTGCATTCGCAATCGAGCGCTTTCCTGGGTCGTGATAGTCAGCTGAATAGCCTGCATCTTCTACACATACGATCTTCTCGCGCAGTGCATCAATACGTGGATCTGCTGCGATGTCATCCTCATAATCACGCGCAGTAAGTCGACCAAAAATAAATGGAACTGCAACCATATATTGAATACAGTGATCGCGATCGGCAAAATTGTTCAGCGGTCCCTTTTTATCAATGATGCGAATACATGCCTCGTGCGTGCGAATTGTTACCTTCTTAATGTCATCAGATGTCTTACCTGCTGCCTGCATCTGCTTGTAAATCGTCATCGCTGCTTCAACACCTGTTTGAGAGTGGAACTCTGCAGGGAAGGAAATCTTGAACAAAACATTTTCCATTACGTACGTTCCATAATCTCGCTGGAACTTAAATGGTTGCCCCTTGAAGGAGACATCGTAAAAACCCCACGTCTTTGCGGTCAGTGCTGATGGATATCCCATCTCACCAGTTTGTGCCATTAACGCAAGACGGACTGCGCGAGATGTTGCATCCCCTGCTGCCCAGGACTTGCGAGATCCCGCATTTGGAAAGTGACGGTAGATGCGCAATGAATGCCCATCAATCCATGCAAGAGAAACTGCGGCCAAGACTTGATCGCGAGTTAAGCCCATCATCTGTGACACAACAGCAGTTGATGCAACCTTTACCAAAATAACGTGATCTAGCCCGACCTTGTTAAATGAGTTTTCAAGTGCGATACAACCCTGAATTTCATGGGCTTTGATCATCGCAGTTAAAACATCTTTGATCACAAATTTCTTATCTGTTGTGCGAGATAACCAGTCAGCCGTTGCAAGGATTGCAGCTAAATTATCGGATGGATGTCCCCATTCAGCTGCCAACCAAGTGTCATTAAAATCTAACCAACGAATCATTGCGCCGATGTTGAATGCACCTTGAACTGGATCTAGAACATATTTGGTGCCAGGAACCTTCACACCGTTTGCCACAGTTAATCCCGGAACGACAGGCCCTAAAAGCTTTCTGCAGGCTTCATATTCCAGTGATTCAAAGCCACATCCAAGTGTGTCCATAAAACTATTCCACGCAGTCTCATATGCAACCGGTGACTTAATCTCATAGTTCAGTACGTAATCGACGATGTCGATGATCGGCTGATCATATGGCTGGTTGTTCTTGGCTAGGTGGCTGCTCATTTATTAGCGCTTTTCGATTGGAACAAATGCCAAGTCTTCTGGACCAACGTAGGTTGCTGTTGGGCGGATGATCTTGCCATCGTTGCGCTGCTCGATGACGTGGGCTGTCCAGCCAGAAATACGTGCCATCACAAACAGTGGGGTGAAGTAGTTAACTGGAATCTTCATTGCATCATATGCAACAGCTGAGAACCAGTCCACGTTTGGGAACATCTTCTTCACTTCCATCATCACAGATTCGATGCGCTCTGCGACATCATACAAATTCTCTTTGCCAGCCTCTACTGCAAGCTCTCTTGTGATGACCTTAACGATTTCATTTCGAGGATCAGAGACTGTGTAAACAGGGTGACCAAAACCAATAACAACTTCCTTGGCT
The DNA here is from genome assembly GCA_044232665.1 of Candidatus Planktophila sp. Classification (GTDB taxonomy): domain Bacteria; phylum Actinomycetota; class Actinomycetes; order Nanopelagicales; family Nanopelagicaceae; genus Planktophila. The sequence continues at coordinate 6,525 of JBIILL010000027.1, forward strand.
TCTACGCGCTTTCGAATATCTGCTTCAGCCTGATCTGGTGTTGCGTAACGAAGCTGAATTTCTAGTGCAACCTCATTAGCGCCACCATGTTTTGGACCACTGAGCGCTCCGATTGAACCAGTCACACATGAGTAAATGTCAGCGCCAGTTCCTGCAATAACACGACCTGTAAATGTTGAGGCGTTGAATTCATGCTCTGCATACAAAACAAGTGAGGCGTGCATTGCCTTTTCCCACAAAGCAGATGGCTTTTCGCCATGTAGTAGGTGAAGGAAGTGTGCACCGATTGAATTGTCATCAGTTTCTACTTCAATACGCTTTCCACTATTTGCAAAGTGGTGCCAGTAACCTAGAAGTGAACCAGTCTTTGCCAGCATGGAATCGGCAATATCGCGCGCTTCTGCTTCAGTGTGATGGGTTGATTCTGGAGTGATTGCACCGAGTGCAGAAAAGCCTGTACGTAAAACATCCATGGCATGGGCAGTTTTTGGAAGTTGTTCAAGCACAGTCTTAACCTGAGGTGAAAGAGCGCGTAATCCCTTGAGTTTTGCCTTGTATGTGTCTAGTTGGGCCTGTGTTGGCAAAGCACCATGAACAAGAAGAAATGCAATCTCTTCAAACTGACAGTTAGCTGCCAAGTCCTTGATTGAGTACCCGCGGTAGTGAAGATCAGCTCCACCCACAGCGCTGAGCGCTGTGTTACCTGCTGGAACACCTGAGAGTGCAACTGACTTCTTTACTTTGATTTCTTCCATGATTTTTACCCGTTGTCTTTGCCTAGTGTTTGGTCAAGTGCTTTTTCGTACTCATAATAATTAATAGCTTGGTATAACTCTTCTCGTGTCTGCATCGTGTCGATCACAGCGGCCTGTGTGCCATCACGGCGGATAGCCGAATAGACGTTCTCTGCAGCCTTGTTCATCGCTCTAAAGGCTGAGAGCGGATACAGGATCATTCCCACCCCGTTAGCAGCCAACTCATCACGAGTAAACAATGGAGTCTTTCCAAATTCAGTGATATTTGCCAGGATCGGTTTGGAAACAGCAGATGAAATCTTTGCATAATCTGCGAGGTTTTCGATTGCCTCAGGGAAAACCAAATCCGCACCAGCCTCGATATATGCATGAATCCGATCTAGCGCTGAATCAATGCCCTCATTAGCAATCGCATCTGTGCGAGCCATGATGTGGAAGTTGTCATCTGTGCGAGCATCCACTGCTGCCTTAATGCGATCAACCATTTCACTCTTTGAAACTATTTCCTTGTTAGGGCGATGACCACAACGCTTTGCGCCCACCTGATCTTCGATATGCATTGCGGCCGCTCCAGCTTTGATCAGATCCTTTACTGTGCGGCCAATGTTAAAAGCCGATGCGCCAAATCCTGTGTCAGCATCAACCAACAGAGGCGTATCGCATACATTGGTAATGCGACGAACATCGGTTAAGACATCTTCTAAGGTCGTGATTCCTAAATCTGGAACTCCCAAAGATCCTGCTGCAACTCCGCCACCTGATAGATAGATTGCTCGGTATCCAGCGCGCTTAGCAAGCAGGGCGTGATTAGCGTTGATGGCTCCAATAATTTGAAGCGGGGTTTCTTCAACTAACGCCTTCTTAAAGGCTGCACCTGCGCTAGTTAGGCTCACCGTGGGAGTCTATCTAGGCGTTCTTCAAACGCAAAAGTTCAAGGGCGGCAACTGCGCTGTCATATCCCTTGTCCTCTGTGCTGCCAGCAACACCAGATCTGGCAATAGCTTGATCAAGGTCATTACACATCAAGACGCCGTAACCAATTGGCTTGCCATACTTTAGGGAAACATCGATGACCCCTTGAGTCACGCCTTGGCAGACATAATCAAAGTGAGGTGTTTCACCTTTAAGAACCAAGCCCACTGCAACAACAGCATCAAAGCCCTTATCAAATGCGTATTGGGCAGCAAGTGGAATCTCAAATGATCCCGGAACAAACTGAACCTCAACGCTTCCAACGTGTGCCTCAACAAGTGCGCGCTTAGCACCAGCAATTAAGTCATTACAAATATCTAGGTGCCAGGATGAAGAGATGATCGCAACCTTTGCCTTTGGAAGGGGCGTGATACCAATACGTGGTGCATGTCCTGCCATTTACTTGCCTCCTCGTGTGTGACCAAGTTTTTCTTCCTTGGTAGCTAGATACTTTTCATTAAACTTATTGCTGACAATGACAAGTGGTTTTTGCGTCACTGTGATGCCGCCGCCCTTAAGAGCTGCGACCTTATTAGGGTTATTAGTCAGCAATTGCACGGCGGTAATCTGTAGCGCTTTAACTATTGCGATTGCATCATTCCAGTCACGTGCATCGATCTCATGGCCCAAATGCAGGTTGGCATCGATGGTGTCCATGCCCTGATCTTGTAGTTGATACGCCTTAATCTTTTCTGTCAGCCCAATACCGCGGCCTTCATGATCACGTAGATAGATGATGTATCCATTGCCGTGCTCTTGGATCAAATTAATTGACTGCTCTAACTGCTCGCCGCAATCACAGCGCTGTGAATGAACAACATCGCCGGTAAAGCACTCGCTATGAATACGAACCATCGGCAGCTTGCCCACTTCACCAAAAGCAATTACTGCATGCTCTCTTTGACGCAGCCCAGGAAATGTTGCGATCTTCCACATGCCGCTACGAAGTGGAAGCTGTGCCCACTCAAATTTAAATTCTGTTGTGGCATCTGATGACTTAATAGGATTGGCCTGAACATAAGCCTTTAATTCACCCACAGAAATAACTGGAATTGAGTGCTCTGTGGCAAAGGCGGCAAGTGATTTCCCGCGTGCCATAGAGCCATCATCGTTGACGATTTCAGAAAGTAAGCAGAGTGGCTCTGCGCCAACTAGTTGTGACAGTGCAACACCAGCTTCTGTGTGACCACCACGGGCTGCTAATCCCCCGTTATCTGCAATCAAAGGAAAGACATGGCCTGGGCGAATAAAATCTGATGCAACAGATGATCTATCAGCAAGTGCTCTGACAGTGTTTGAGCGCTCTTGCGCACTCACTCCAGTTGTTATCCCTGGCTTGTAATCAACGCTGACTGTAAAGGCAGTCTTTTTTGAATCTTGATTTTCTTCAACCATCAGCGGCAGATGTAACGTGCGAGCACGCTCTTGCGTCATAGCAACACACAAAATTCCTGTTGTGTGGCGCACCATAAAGGCAACCTTTTCGGGTGTGGCCTTCTCAGCCAGAATCATCAGGTCGCCTTCATTTTCACGATCAGCATCATCTGTAACAATGATGAGTTCGCCATTTTTATAGGCGGATAGTGCTGCTTGGAGATTACTCATCACTTATCTCCCTTGGCCAATAAACGCTCCACGTACTTAGCAAGAACATCAACCTCAATGTTGATCAGATCCCCTGGCAGAAGTGTTGAAAGATTGGTGCGCTCTAGCGTTTCTGGAATAAGCCACACAGTTAAGACATTGTTGGCATCGTTTATTTGCCCAACGGTTAAAGAAATACCATCTAGGCAGATAGAGCCTTGATTAACAATGTATTTGGTTAACTCGGCAGGCACGGTGATATCAAACTGTGCCCACTTATCCCCCGGCGTTAGCGAAACAACGGTGCCAACACCATCAACATGGCCCTGGACCATGTGTCCACCCATACGGGCATTTAGCTGGGCAGCAAGTTCCAGGTTTACTGGACTTCCCACAAAGATTTGTGAAAGGGAAGTCAGGTTAAGTGTTTGCACCATGACATCTGCTGTGAAGGCGGTGCCTTCAATTGAGGTGGCGGTTAAACACACACCGTTAACCGCAACAGAATCTCCTACTGAAATCTCTGAGATTAGCCCAGGTGCGTTAATAGTAAAGATGGCAGATGTATCACTCTTTTTGATGGCGGTAATTGAACCAAGTTCTGCGATGAGTCCTGTAAACATCACTCACCATTCCTTATCCGATAGACCGACTTAACATCGCCATCTAGCACCTGCGTGCTGAGGTGATCCATCCGCATTTGATCGGTAATCGTCGTTGGGTAATCAAAGGCAAAAAAGTGCTTTCCGGTGCCTAAAAGAGATGGTGCCTGATACATGACTAATTCATCGAGCAAACAGCCATCCAACATCGCACTACCTAGCGTTGGTCCAGCCTCCACAAAGACATGGTTAACCCCTAATTCATTCAATTTTTCCACCAAGACATCTAGATCTTTTGATTTAACAAGAAGTGTTTGTGCGGCATCATCAAAAACCTGCGCATCTTTTGGTAGCTCTTGCTCCCCACACACAACACGAATTGGATTAGCCCCAAAACCGGCAAAAGAGCCACGAGGAATCAAATGTGGATCATCTGAAATAACAGTATTTGTGCCTACCAAAATCGCATCTGCTTGACGTCGCAGTACCTGCACATCGGCCCGTGATCTCTCATTGCTAATCCACTTTGAGGTTCCATCAGCCGCTGCAACTTTGCCATCTAGGGTTGCGGCAACCTTCCAGGTGAAAAACGGACGGTTCTTTCTAATCTTCATCAGCCAAGCACGGTTAGAAAAGGCAGCCTCATCTTTTAGAACGCCTTCAATAACAGTGATGCCAGCTGCGCGAAGTGCAGCTGCTCCCCCGGCGGCGCTTTCATTGGGGTCTGTCACTGCAAAGACAACAGTTGTAATTCCTGCATCAATAATTGCTTGCACACATGGTCCGGTGCTGCCTGTGTGATTGCATGGCTCAAGTGTCACAACAATCGTTGCGCCCACTGACTTGCTTCCTGCAGCTTTAATCGCAACTACCTCTGCGTGATCTGGTGAGTTAACACGATCATGAAAACCTTCGCCCACAACATTGCCGGCTGCATCAATTACTACTGCGCCAACAATTGGATTGGGCGCTGTCTTACCAAGTCCTTTTTCGGCAAGGGCAATGGCACGTTGCATTGCAACTGTGTACTCCATAAAAAAACCCCCGACTCTAGAAACGAGTAACCGGGGTGCGCGCATTAGAGAAATGCACAAAGAAGGTAGGCGCAAGCCCACCCTTTGTTGGTTTCCTCTCATCCGGACTTTAACCGTCGGTCTCAGAATTTCACTGAGTCAACCGATACCTGGCAGGCATCGGGTCGCGGACTATAACCGCCGGTTCGAAATTACATCGACCCCGGAAACAACGTCGTAATTCTACTCTTGATTGATAGCTGCTGGCACCATGAAAAACCCCGCCCATCGTAATGATGAGCGGGGTTTTTAACGGGGTTAGTTAAATTTTTAGCTGCAACCAGATGTGTTTCCACACCCTTCGCATACAAAGCATGCACCTGACATACGCATCTTCACACCACATGTCATGCAGAGTGGAGCATCAGATTTGATTCCCATTGATTCAAGTAGATCAGATGAGGATCCGATTGTTGCTGCAAGTGGTGCAGCTTCAATCTTTACCGCAACTGGCTTACTTGCAACCGCAGCTACCGCCACAACCGCACTTACTTTTGGGGTATCGGTTTCCTTTGCAAGTTCTGTGTACTCGCCACCATTGTCTAGCGCTGCTTGGCGCTCTGCTGCGGTGTAAAGACCCATTGCAGAACGTTGTTCAAATGGTAGGTAATCAAGAGCCAAGCGACGGAAGATGTAATCCATCATGGACTGTGCCATGCGGATATCTGCATCATCTGTCATGCCTGCTGGCTCGAAACGCAAGTTTGTGAACTTCTCAACAAATGTTTCTAGTGGAACTCCGTATTGAAGTCCGATAGATACTGCAATTGAGAACGCATCCATTACACCGGCAAGTGTTGAACCTTGCTTACCAAGCTTTAAGAACACTTCACCCAGTGCGCCATCTGCGTATGCACCAGCGGTCATGTAACCCTCGGCGCCGCCAACAGCAAATGATGTTGTTGTTGCAGGACGTGACTTAGGAAGACGCTTGCGAACTGGAGTAGACAAATCTTCTTCTACAACTGCTTCCTTCTTCTTCGCCTTGCCATCTGAAAGTGGCTGACCAACCTTGCAGTTGTCACGGTAAACAGCGAGCGCCTTGATACCCATGCGCCATGCTTCTAGGTGAACCTCTTCAACCTCTTCAACAGTTGCATCCTCAGGAAGGTTTACTGTCTTTGAGATCGCACCTGACAAGAATGGCTGGCAGGCAGCCATCATGCGCACGTGGCCCATTGGAGCGATTGAA
>JBIILL010000097.1:0-4256 GCA_044232665.1 Candidatus Planktophila sp.
AGCAACTCTTGTTGTCTTTTTCTACTCCAATGAGAGTTCATCACTACCCCTTAATAATCTTGGATGGATTCTTGGAGCAATCGCAATTGGGCTTGTAATTGGAGTTCCTGCCGCTCGCAAAGTCCAGATGACCCAGATGCCACAGCTTGTTGCACTATTTAATGGTGTGGGTGGTGGCGCAGCTGCATTAGTAGCGATCGTTGAGTACTTAAATCTTGGAGATCAGGCGACTACGGCTGAAGTTGTGTTCACAGTCTTTACCGTAATCGTTGGCTGCGTTTCATTCAGCGGATCAATCATTACCTTTATGAAGCTGCAAGAATTGATGACTACTCGCCCAGTAATTTTCCCAGCCGGCCGCTTCATTATCGCGGCAACATTAATCTCAGTTCTTGGAGTTGGCGGTTGGGTCGTAACCGCCCTTGGAACAACACCACTTTTGATTCTTGCAGGATTATCACTGCTATTTGGAATCTTGTTCGTGCTTCCAGTTGGTGGCGCAGATGTTCCAATTGTTATCTCACTTCTCAATGCCTTTACTGGTTTAACAGTGGCTGCAAGTGGTTATGTTCTTGATTCAACCTTGTTGATCATTGCAGGAACTCTTGTTGGTGCGTCAGGAACTATCTTGACCCGTTTGATGGCAGAGGCAATGGGACGTTCATTGTTTGGCACATTGTTCGGTGCATTTACGGCAAAGCCTCAAGATGTTGCTGCAGCGGGTGAAGAGCGACCAGTTCGTTCAGGTTCACCAGATGATGTTGCGATCTTGCTTAACTACGCAAGACGCGTTGTTATCGTGCCTGGTTTCGGACTTGCTGTTGCACAAGCACAACACACAGTTCGCGAATTAGCTGACTTAATGATTTCAAAGGGCATCGATGTCGCATACGGCATCCACCCTGTTGCGGGACGCATGCCAGGACACATGAACGTGCTCCTTGCTGAAGCAAATGTTCCTTATGATCAGTTGCTTGAAATGGATGAAGTAAATCCAACATTTGGCCAGACAGATGTAGCAATTGTTATTGGTGCAAACGATGTTGTTAACCCAGCAGCGCAAACGACTCCAGGGTGTCCAATCTACGGAATGCCAATCTTGGAAGTTAATAACGCTGCCAACATCATCTTCTTAAAGCGCTCAATGCGTCCAGGTTTTGCAGGTATCGAGAATGAGCTTTTGTATGACCCAAAGACAATGCTTTTGTTTGGTGATGCCAAAGCTTCACTGACCAAGGTTGTTTCTGCGCTCAAGGCCCTATAACAAAGAAGTTGCAAGTAGTTGAATGTTCAATTACTCTTGGGCTCTGAACTAAGGAGATTCCAATGCCTGCAGTAACCGTCAGCGACATCACCGTATTGCCTCGTGTCAATGAAGTTACTGGCGCGCGTGCGCGCAAGGTGAAGAGCATTACGACAGCGCCTCAAGGTTTTGAAGGTGAAGGCTTTCCAGTTCGTCGCGCATTTGCCGGTGTTGATATGGCAGAACTTGATCCATTTATCCACTTAGATCAAATGGGCGAAGTTGAATACGCACCAGGTGAACCAAAAGGAACCCCTTGGCACCCACACCGTGGTTTTGAAACTGTTACTTACATTATTGATGGCATCTTTGATCACCAAGATAACAATGGTGGTGGTGGAACAATTTCTAATGGCGATACGCAATGGATGACAGCGGGCGCAGGAATTTTGCACATTGAAACTCCCCCAGAGAGTTTGGTTATGTCTGGCGGTTTGTTCCACGGATTCCAGCTGTGGGTTAACTTACCTGCTGCAAAGAAGTGGTCGCCTCCTGCATATCAAGATGTTCGTGCAAAAGATGTTGCACTGTTGTCATCTGCAGATGGTGGTTCGCTACTACGCGTTATTGCCGGTGAAGTTGATGGACACTTTGGTCCAGGTTCAACACAAACGCCAATTACTTTGCTGCACGCAACTGTTGCAGCTGGCGCAGAGCTACGTTTGCCATGGCGCAAGGATTACAACGCACTTGTATACACAATGGCTGGCCACGGATTTGTTGGCGATGAAGCTCGTCCCGTCCAGATGGGTCAATTAACAGTCTTTGGCGAAGGTGACACAATTGTTGTCCGCGCTGCTAATCAGCAAGAAGCACGTTCTCCAGAGCTTGAACTATTTATCCTTGGTGGTGCACCAATTAAAGAGCCTGTCGCATGGATGGGTCCCTTTGTTATGAATACAAAGCGCGAAGTTCTCCAAGCATTTGAAGATTTCCAAAAGGGCTTACTTGGTTCAATTCCTGCTATTTATAAGGATGATGCCAAAGCAAAGACTCCTCTTAATCGCAGCGGAGAAGGATCCAAGCTAGGCGCAGATGTTCTAGATGTCCATGGTGCGCCCACCGACTTACAAGAAGGTTAATTAACCTGCGATACTAGATAAATGATCTGGTGGCCGACTGAAGTTCCAACCTTGCAGTATGGGTTGATCACGCTTCGTGCACCAGAAGAGCGCGACATCGTTCCATTATTTAAAGGTGTTCAAGATCCAATAATTCCTAAGTTCACTCGCATTCCACCCAATTATCAAATGGCCAATGCTGAGCATTATGTTCGGGAACGCTCGCCCAATGGCTTCACCATGAGAACTGAACTTCAACTCGCGCTTGAATACGATGGAAAATTTGCAGGCGCACTCTCCTTTCACACCTTAAATCTTGAAGAAGCTAAGGCAGAAATTGGTTACTGGGTAACTGCAGAGATTCGTGGCAAGGGAATTGCAACGCAAGCAACGAAGCTTCTGACTGAATATGGCTTCGAAACAATTGGTTTCCATCGGATTGAAGCGTTAGTTGTTGAATCCAATAAGCCTTCCCTCAAGGTGCTCTCCAATGCCGGATACCAGCAAGAAGGGGTATTGAGAGACAAGTCCTTCCAAGATGATGGAACTCGTGAGAACATGATCATGTTCGCAGCGATCCGAACTGACTGGGAGGCCTAGAAATGGAAGGGTTGGCCTATCTGGTTGTCATAATCTTTTCGATTGCCCTGTTTTCAGGACCATTTGCAATTGCTTTGACCTCACACAGATTAGTGAAATTCTTGAATTCCAAAGAAGGCGTCTTGTGGGCAATAGTTAACGTACTTCGAAAAATTATTCATCTGCTAGCAATTACTATCGGAGCTTTCCTTGGCTTATCCCTTATGGCGATGGCCGTGACAATCTCAAAGATTATTGGTGCATACGCAATTGTGCTTGCATATATTGCATTACGTCGCGAGTACTTCCCTGATTTTCACCTATTAGCAACCATAGGAAATAAATTAGGCATACGAAAAGTTGGACCTGGTGATCATGGGCCTGCGATTAAGTGGAAGAGAAATGGCCGCTCATCCGGTGACGATGGACATGGACCTGGCGGACAACACTAGAAATTTCTTGATCGTTACCCCTTCCATTCGATAGAAAAATCTGTTTTGCTTACCCATCTAACGAAAGGAATAGCAATGGGTAAGCGTGTATTTGCGAACTATTTTTTTGAAGTTAAATTTGGACAAGGTGTTAAGGCAGCTGAATATTTTGAAGAGATAAAGGCCGAGGCATTAAGACTTGGTATCTCAGATGTACATATGGGTAAAGTCGAAATCGGTGACAATGCGCCATTTACTTATTTCTCACTAATATTTGAAAGTGCTGATGCATTTGGTCGTCAATGGGGAAGCGGCTCTGAAAATGAAGCAAAAGGCGCAGAGTGGAAAGCGATTTGGAAGAGGCTTAGTCAGGAACCAACTCAGATTTTTGAGCGCAAAGGTTCAGATTTGATCTACGAGCAGTAAAGCTCTATTTAATCTTTCTTATCTCTTTTGCTGGAGCCATCTTTAGCAAAAAAGAAAATGACCAATATCGCTAGCGCGGTAAGGATTGCTTCCATGTGGAAAGCATACAGAATGCTTGAAACTGGTGGAGGTGCCGGGAATCGAACCCGGGTCCTTCGGTATTAAAACAGGGCTTCTACGGGCGTAGTGTGATTAACGCTTTCTCAGTCCCGAAGTTTTTACACACATTTCTTCGACGAACTCAGTTGCAAAAATGTTCTCCTTCATAGTCTGCAACACCAATGAAGTGAAAAGCCCCCTAGTCGACGCTAGATTCCAGGTCGAGAGCGGCACCTGGGCTAACGGAATCGAATAGCTTATGCAGCTAGTTCGAATTCAGACTTTTTAAGGTCTGCAGTTATTTTTTGCACGGATTATTGGTTTACGAGATCATTCCGGCTTCCTCGGCCCGCTTCC
>JBIILL010000028.1:0-12662 GCA_044232665.1 Candidatus Planktophila sp.
GTTGGTATTGGTGAAAACGCCGGTGTTGTCGATGTCGGTCAGGGATATGCCGTTACTTTTAAAATTGAATCACACAACCATCCATCATTTGTTGAGCCATATCAAGGGGCAGCAACAGGTATTGGTGGAATTGTCCGCGACATTTTGACTATGGGTGCTCGACCAATTGCAGTAATGGATCCACTGCGCTTTGGTCCGGCAGATGCACCTGATACTCGTCGTGTGTTACCAGGAATCATTGCAGGAGTTGGTGGATATGGAAATTGTTTAGGCCTTCCAAATATTGGTGGCGAAGTAACTTTTGATGAAACCTATGCAGGCAATCCACTTGTTAACGCATTATGTGTTGGCGTGATGAAGCACAGCGATATTAAGTTGGCAAAGGCTGCAGGTGCAGGCAATTTAGTTGTCTTGTATGGCGCAAAAACAGGCGGTGATGGAATTGGTGGAGTTTCTGTGCTTGCATCAGAAACATTTGGTGCTGGTGGATCAACTAAGCGTCCTAGTGTGCAGGTGGGTGATCCTTTTGTTGAGAAGGTTTTGATTGAATGCTCCCTAGAAATCTTTGCCGAAGATCTAGTTGTTGGCATCCAAGACCTTGGCGGAGCAGGCTTATCCTGTGCCACAAGTGAGCTGGCATCAGGTGGTTCTGGCGGCATGAAGGTGCAGTTAGACAAGGTTCCGCTGCGCGATCCATCCCTTTCTCCTGAAGAGATCTTGATGTCTGAATCACAAGAGCGCATGTGTGCAATTGTTGAACCAAGCAAGATTGCTCGCTTTTTGGGAATCTGCAAGAAGTGGGATGTGACGGTCACCGTGATTGGTGAGGTAACAGATGGAAAGCATCTTGAAATCACATGGAATGGTGAGTTAATAGTTGATGTGCCACCACGCACTGTTGCCCACGACGGACCTGTCTATAACCGCCCATTGGCGCAACCTGCATATATTGATCAGGTAAATGGTCAAAAGGTTAATGTTCCCATTCCAGCATCTGCTACTGAAATTAAAGCTGCTGTTTTAAAATTAGCAGCAGCCCCAAACCTTGCAGATAAATCATGGGTTACATCCCAATATGACAAGTATGTTCAAGGCAACACAATTCAATCTCAACCTGATGATTCAGGAATGGTTCGTATTGATGAGACAACACATCTAGGCGTTGCAATCTCAACAGATGCAAACGCGAACTGGTCCTACTTAAATCCCTATCAAGGTGCAAAGTTGGCCTTGGCTGAAGCTGCGCGAAATATTGCAACTGCAGGTGCTCGTCCCCTTGCCGTTACAAACTGCCTTAATTTTGGCTCTCCTGAAGATCCAGGTGTTATGTGGCAGTTTGCTGAATCTGTTCGTGGCTTAGCAGATGGTTGTTTAGAAATGGGATTACCTGTAACAGGAGGCAATGTTTCCTTCTATAACCAAACAGGATCTGTGGCAATCTTGCCAACGCCCGTAATTGGCGTACTGGGAGTTATTCAAGATGTTCGCACTCGCACACCAATGAGTTTCACTCAGGCTGGTTTAGATCTCTATCTTGTTGGTGAAACACAGGAAGACTTAGCGGGAAGTGAATGGGCTTTCTTGCACAACCAGCGCGTTGGGCAATCACCAGATGCTGATTTACAGCGCGAAATGCGCCTCATAGAGCTTCTTCTCGAAGGCAACTCTTTCTTTGCTGCAGCCCATGATCTAAGTCAGGGTGGATTATCCGCAGGATTAACTGAGATGGTTTTGCGTCATAAAGTCGGCGTGACAATTTCGCTTGCTAACGCAGGTGTTAGCTTGATCAGTGAAACACCTGGTCGAGTTCTTGTTGCTATTGACCCATCCCATACTGCGCGTCTTGAGGGATTGGCCACTAAGTATTCAATTGCAATTGCAAAGCTCGGCACAACAGGGGGAGACTCATTGACTATCAATGATGCAGTCATCTCTTTGTCTGAACTTTCTCTTGCTCACACATCAACATTTCCGAAGCTGTTTGGGTGATAGAGATGCGCGATCAACAAATACTTGACGAAGTTAAGAGCACCCTTGCGCTTTTGACTGCGAAAGCTCCTGGTCGCGCAATTGAAGTTCGTGTGCCGCCCTATGCAGCTGTTCAATGTGGTGATGGTCCAACTCATACTCGCGGGACTCCGCCCAACACTATTGAAATGAATGCCGATACCTGGTTAGCGTTAGCTTCTGGAAAATTAAGTTGGTCTGATGCCATGAGCAGCGGCGCTATTGCTGCATCTGGTGTTCGGGCTGACTTAACCGAGTACCTACCGTTAGGATCTGAAGCATGAGACGCCCTGATGGTTTACTCAATCACAATCTTTTAGGTGAAGACAAAGGTCCTCAAGATGCTTGTGGTGTTTTTGGAGTATGGGCACCTGGCGAAGAGGTCGCAAAGTTAAGTTTCTATGGTTTATATGCACTGCAACACCGAGGCACAGAATCTGCTGGAATTGCAACAAGTGATGGAGAAAGAATTCTTATCTTCAAAGATATGGGTCTGGTTTCACAGGTGTTTACCGAAGGCGACCTTGCAACGCTAAAAGGCAATTTAGCTATTGGTCACTGTCGATACAGCACGACTGGCTCAAGCACCTGGGTAAACGCCCAGCCAACATTGCGCCCAACTAAGTACGGAACACTGGCTTTAGCTCACAATGGAAACCTGACAAATACTGGTGATCTGGCAGAACTCGTGCAAAAACTTGAAGGTTCAGTAACAAGCAAGAGCGGTGCCACGACAGATACTGAAATTATGACTGCGCTAATCGCATTGCAGGATGAAAAGAATGTTGAAGCAAGTGCCTTAGCGGTGTTGCCACAACTAGAAGGAGCTTTCTCGCTCGTATTTATGGATGAGCACACCTTGTATGCAGCCCGTGACCGACATGGTGTTCGCCCATTGGTACTAGGAAAACTTGAAACTGGTTGGGTAGTTGCCTCTGAAAGTGCTGCTTTGGACATTGTTGGTGCAGCATTTGTTCGAGAGATTGAGCCTGGGGAGTTTATTGCAATTGATAATGATGGTGTGCGCTCACAACGTTGGGCCGAGGCACAACCAAAGGGTTGCTTGTTTGAATATGTTTATCTTGCTCGCCCAGACACAACGATTGCTGGCAGCGGAATCCACAAAACTCGTGTAGCAATTGGTGCACAACTCGCAAGAGAAGCACCAGCAGAGGCAGATCTTGTAATTCCGGTACCTGAGTCAGGAACACCAGCTGCCATTGGTTATGCAAAAGAATCTGGTATTCCCTTTGGCTTAGGCCTTGTGAAGAACTCATATGTGGGTCGCACATTCATTCAACCTTCACAGACTATTCGCCAGCTTGGTATCCGACTAAAGCTAAATCCACTGCGCGAGATTATTGAAGGCAAGCGCATTGTTGTCGTCGATGATTCAATTGTCCGCGGTAATACCCAGCGCGCAATTGTTCGCATGCTGCGCGAGGCAGGTGCTCGGGAGATTCATGTGCGTATTTCATCCCCGCCGGTTAAGTGGCCTTGTTATTATGGAATCGATTTCGCTACTAAAGCTGAGTTAATCGCCAACGGGTTAGAGGTCGAAGAGATTCGCCGCTCAATTGGTGCTGATTCTTTGGGCTATGTCTCTCTAGATGGCCTAATTTCAGCAACCCAGGTGCCTTCTGAACGTCTGTGTTCTGCCTGCTTTACAGGTGAATACCCAATGAGCATCCCTGAAGATATGTCTGAAGGAAAGTTGCGCCTAGAAATCACAGAAGTTCACGGTCACTAATGTCTACATATAAAGATGCAGGTGTTGATATTGATGCAGGAGATCGCGCAGTTGAGTTGATGAAGGCCTCTATTGCCAAGGCCTCTCGTCCTGAAGTTATGGGCGGCATTGGTGGTTTTGCTGGTTTGTTTGATGCAAGCAAGCTAAAGGATATGAAACAACCATTGCTTGCAACCTCAACTGATGGAGTTGGCACAAAGACTGAGATAGCTCGCGCACTTGGCAAGTACGACACTATCGGTGAAGATCTAGTTGCCATGGTTGTTGATGACTTAGTTGTGTGCGGCGCTGAACCTTTGTTTATGACTGATTACATCGCAGTCGGAAAAGTTGTTCCAGAGCATATTGCTGACATAGTTGCCGGAATTGCTAGAGGGTGCGCAAAAGCAAACACCGCATTGATCGGTGGAGAAACAGCAGAGCATCCAGGATTATTAGATGAAGATGAGTTTGATGTTGCAGGTGCTGCAACTGGTGTTGTCGATGCAGATCGCCAGCTAGGCGCACATCGAGTTAAAGCAGGCGATGTAATTATTGGTATGCCATCTAGCGGATTTCATGCAAATGGCTACTCACTTGTTCGACACATTATTAAGACGGCCAAGTTAAGTCTTGAAGCACATGTCAGCGAGTATGGAAAAACATCAGGTGAAGTGTTTTTGACACCTACTGAGATCTATACACTTGACTGTTTAGCGTTGATTAAGTCGATGCCAGAGCATTTGCACGCCTTTTCACACATTACAGGTGGTGGTATTGCAGAAAACACCGCGCGCGTTATTCCAGAAAATTTGACAGCTACCTATGATCGTTCAACGTGGGCTCTGCCAGTTGAAATGGAGTTCATGGCAAAGATGGGCGGAGTTCCGCAGGCAGATATGGAGCGAACTTGGAACTGCGGCATCGGAATGAGCGCATTTGTTGACCCTTCTGTTGCCGATCTGACCCTGCGTTCTTTGGCTGCTCGGGGGATGAAAGCGTGGGTTGCCGGCGTTGTTGGCGAGCGTAAAGGCTCTGATCCACGCTCAACTTTGGAAGGTATCTACCAAGCGCGATAACCTACGCTCCTGACGAACAGCAATTAGTGAAGGAGGTCGCCCATGGGTCGCGGCCGCGCAAAAGCAAAGCAAACAAAAGTTGCACGTGATTTGAAATATAACGCGCAAGATATGGATCTAGATCGTCTCACCAAAGAACTTCACGGCGAAGTTGATAACACTTCACGCAAGGATGACGATGATCCTTACGCTGAGGGCAATTACATTCCACGTGCGTGAGAGCAACACCGTACGTAGCCTCACTTCGTATCTACGAACCACTTTCTGCATTTGATCCAGCCGATCGTTTGCGTTGGCAAAATTTAGAAAGTGATGCAACAAGTTTTAATCGCGAAGAAGAGTTAGCACTCCACCGCGTTGTTCAACCGGAGCCACCTGCAGGTCGTCCTGATGGCGTTCATATTTTAGATCGCGATGGAATCCGTTACCTCTCGCCGTGGGCAACTGCAACACGTTGTTGGGCGGCGTTAGATAATTTCAAAGAGTCTTTACCAAGCACAGTAGTTCCATATTTTGTTTCTTCTGCGATGGAAGAGGTTGTTACCGCTGGTGTTGATTTACTAGAAGATAAAGTTCCACATATCTTAAATGAAACGTGGATTATTCCTCCTCGTTGGTTTATTTTGTTTTCACCGGAGGAACGTACTCGTGGTGAAAACCAGTATGGAAAATATTGTCTTTCTCTCACCACTATTGCTAATGCAAAGCAACGGTGCGATGACGCGCATGACGCTGTCCTCGGTGCATTTGGCGATGGTCCCGTAGAACAAGATCTAGAGAATCTGTTGGCATGGTTAGAAATGTTCCACCCAGAATCATTAGTTGAACTTGATTACGGCGGCTTAGCTAATTACATGGAGAAAGCGTTACGCGATTCAGGTGAAGACGGTCTAGATGCCGATACATCTATTGAAGATGTAACAAGTTCAGTCGCAGGTCTTGCAACAGCTGATGGAATGGCAGCGGGTGTTGGATATCAGCGCTTAATGTCTCGTTGGCGCTTAGTTCAGGCCTTCGAACAAGCCTCCTAGAGTTCATTTTCTAGGTATTGCCTCACGCTTAAATACTGGACATACTTCATCCCAATACAGGCTAAATCGGACACTGTCAGATCTAAAGGAGTCATCATGAGCAACCGCATCCCCGATGCTGAAGTTCTCTTGACCCCCAAAGAGGTCGCACAAAGATTTCATGTAAACCCAAAGACTGTGACACGTTGGGCAAAGGCTGGCAAGCTCACAGCAATTCGCACATTAGGCGGACACCGTCGTTATCGCGAATCAGAAGTTCTAGAACGTTTACGCGAATATAAAGAGTCAAGTTCTTAGCCCGTCCAACTATTTGTTTGGAAGGCGGTAGACTCCACTCATGGCCGATAAAAATGATGACATGAAGGCAAGAATGCTTGCTGCCCTTGAAGCAAAAAAGAACAAGCCAGGCGCACCAGGCACACAAGCCCATGCTGAATCAGGATCAAAGATTCGCGGCGGACAACGCAGTGGTGGAGCTCCTCAGGTTCAGCGCAAGGCCGGACCATCGGGTTCAGGTTCTGCTGGTTAAACCAAACCGCGACGCTTCAACAGCGGCTCGATCTTTGAATCACGGCCGCGGAAATTGCGGAACATCTGCATTGAATCAATAGATCCACCACGTCCAAGAAGAGTGTTCTTGAAGTGTTCGCCATTTTTGCGTTGCAATCCGCCGTTTTCCTTAAACCAATCAACGGTGTCAGCATCTAATACTTCAGACCAGATATAACCGTAGTAACCAGATGAATAACCACCAGCAAAGATGTGGCTGAAGTAAGTAGAACGGTAGCGAGTAGGAACTGGTGCGAAATCAAGGCCATAATCCTTAATTGCTTGAGCTTCAAAGCTTTCCACATCAGTAATTTTGGCTGCTTGTTCGGTGTTTAGTTCATGCCAGGCAAGATCCAAAATAGCCGCTGCTAAGTAACTAGTAGTTGCATGGCCTTCATTGAAAGTACTTGCAGCATTGAGACTGTCGATCCACTCTTGTGGCAACTTCTCGCCTGTTTCATGATGACGTGCATAATTTTCAACAACCTCTGGCCACAAGATCCACATTTCATTTACTTGTGATGGGAACTCAACAAAGTCACGTTGAACACTAGTTCCAGAAACACGTGGGTACTTCACCTGGGAGAGGAAGCCATGAATTGCATGCCCAAACTCGTGGAACAACGTAGTTGTTTCGGAAAATGTTAGGAGCGTTGGCTTTCCAGCAGGCGGCTTTGGAATATTCAAGTTATTTACAACAACTGGAAGCTGATCAAAAAGGAAGTTTTGGTTTACAAGGCTATTCATCCAGGCTCCACCACGCTTTGAATCACGTGTGTAGAAATCTCCGATGTAGAGCCCAACCTTGGTGCCATCTTCATTGTTAACTTCAAAAGCACGGGCCTCTGGGTGATAAGTAACTAGATCAGGACGTTCCTTAAAGGTAACTCCAAACAACTTGTTGGCTGCAAAGAAAACACCATCATGTAGCACTCGCTCTAGTTCAAAGTACGGGCGCATCTTTGTTGTATCGATGTTGTACTTTTCTACTCGAACTTGTTCGGTGTAGAAACCCCAATCCCAGCTTTCAATATCTATACCAGCAGATTTCTTGAGATCTTCAGCTTCTGCCTTTGCATTTCGTGCAGCCGCTGGTGCGATCTTTCGAAGCATTGCATGCACATTGTCTGGATGCTCTGCAGTTTGCACTGCAATCACGTGTTCGGCATGAGTTTCCTTGCCAAACAACTTTGCGCGTTCTGCACGCAACTTCACCATTTTAAGCAAAACAGGCTTGTTATCGTTTTCGTTAGGACGATTAGCTTTTAGCATCGAATCCTCCATGATCTTTTTCCGTAGTTCACGGTTTGTCAGTGAATCAAGAACTGGATTACCAGTGAAGTTCACCATTCCAATGAGCCACTTATCCTCGTGCCCACGATCTTTTGCAGCAGCCTTAGCTGCAGCAATCTGATTCTCGCTAAGACCATCTAGCTCTTCTGCCGAATCAACAAGAACGGCTAAGTCATTGGTATCAGCCAAAACATTCTTTGAGAATTGAGTTTGAAGCGATGAAAGTTCTTCATTTAACTCTTTCAGGCGCACGCGTTGAGCTTCAGTGAGGTGTGCTCCTTTGTGAATCAAGTCCTTGAAATAGCGCTCAAGCAACCAGGCGTCTTCACTGTTGAGACCAAGAGATTCCCGCGCATCGTAGAGATCTTTAATTCGCTTAAAAAGCACTGGGTTCAAACTAATTGCGTCTTGATGCGCTGCTGATTTCGGTGCAATCTCTTGTTCTATTGCATCTAATGCATCACTAGTATCACTTGAAGATTTGTTGTAGAAAACACGCATCATTCTGCCCAAATATTGTCCGCTCTTTTCCAGAGCAACAATTGTGTTCTCAAATGTGGCAGGACCCGGTGTATCAAGAATCGCCTGAACTTCAGCTAGATGCTCTGTGCATCCTTGATAGAAGGCAGGTAGGTAGTGCTCCTCTTTGATCACTGCAAATGGAGGCAGCTCATATTCAAGGGTGCTTCGTTGGGCAAATGGATTCGCGTTTGTCATAACGCGAACTGTACTAATTAGTGAGGACGGCGTCGACGCTGACTAGAGTTTGGACGAGGGCGCTTTCCACCACTACGCACAGACTTTTCAACGATTGGCACGATGTAAGGAATACCTGTTGGCTCCTGTGCGCCCGTAATCTTCATTAATTCTGTACTAAGGGGTGTAACTCCAACAAACTTAGGGGTTACGCCGGCACGCTGTGTAAGCCCGCCGATTGATTTCTGTTGACGTGTTGTCGCAAGAGTTACAACAGTTCCAGCCTCACCAGCACGTGCTGTACGACCAGCGCGGTGCAGGTAATCCTTGTGATCTGTTGGAGCATCAACGTGCACAACCAATGAAATTCCATCAACGTGGATACCACGCGCTGCAACATCTGTTGCAACTAGCGCCGCATTTGCTGTCTCCTTGAAGAGAGCCAAAGTACGAGTACGTACCGCTTGTGACTTTCCACCGTGCAATGCACCAACTGGCACACCTGCGTGAGCAAGCTTGTCAGCTAAGCGATCTGCGCCGCGTTGAGTCTTAACGAACAAAATTGTCTTTCCGTTACGAGCTGCAACCTGATTTGTGATGTCATCTTTATCAGTTGGGTTCATAACTAATACGTAGTGCTCCATAGTCGAAACTGATGCACGATCGTTTTGAAGTGAGTGAGTCTTTGGGTTCTTCAAGTACTGACGAACCAATGAATCAACACCACGGTCAAGAGTTGCAGAGAATAGAAGGCGCTGACCATCAAGCTTTGCCTGATCAAGAATTTCCTTAACAACAGGCAAGAAGCCCATGTCTGCCATCTGATCTGCTTCATCAAGAACTGTAATTTGAAGGTGATCTAACTGAACTTCACCCTTGTTAAGTAGATCAATCAAACGACCAGGTGTTGCAACCAAGATTGCTGTTCCGCGACGCATTGCAGTGATCTGCTTTGAGTACGACATTCCGCCAGCAACAACAACTGATTCGTGACCAATTGAACGAGCAAGTGGCATCAAAACTTCATCGATCTGCTGTGCAAGTTCGCGTGTTGGAGTCAAAACAAGTGCCAATGGCTTGTGAGGCTTTGCAACCTTGCCATTTAAGTTGTTAAGAAGTGCCAAACCAAATGCAAGAGTCTTTCCTGAACCAGTCTGTCCGCGACCTAAAATATCGTAGCCTGCTAATGCATCTGGCAATGTTGCAATCTGAATTGGGAATGGATGCAAAATCCCTTGCTTGCTTAGTGCGTTAACAAGTGGAGCAGCAATACCAAGATCAGCAAATGTTGTTGTGATCTCTGTTAAGGGAGTTGCATCAACAAGGTTTGCATCTGCAAGATTTGCTGAAATGTAGTTGTCATCTGCACCGAAATCGACCGCTGCATTTGAATGAGATTTAGCATGCTTTTTAAAGTCATCACGAGCATAGGCCGGAGAATCATTGCGGCGATCGCGTACTGGACGCTCTGCGCGGAAGTTAGCTGCGCGTGTATCTGGTGCAACACTGCTCTTCTTTGGGCGAGTTGGATCAAACTTTTCGCGCTTACGTGGCTCAAAGTTTGGACGACCATCATCTGTGCGGGCAATCTTTGCCTTAACAGCATCACGACGATTAGTTGGACGAGTATCTGAATCCTTCTTAAATGCGGGACGTGAATCTTCGCGCTTGAAAGCTGGACGCTCTGGACGTTCTGCCTTCTTGTATGTCTTCTTAAACTCTGGACGAGTTGCTGGACGTTCTGTTCGCTCTGCACGTGGTGCTGATTCGCGAACTTCGCGTTCTTTAACAAACTTCTTGGCACGTGAATCTGGACGCTGTGATCGTTCAATACGTGCTGAACGCTCTGCAGGTTCTTCAGTTGGACGTGGCTTTGATGCTGTTTGTTCTTGGTAACGCTTTGCGCGCAACTTTGAACGCTCGACTAAGCGAGTTTCTTTCTTTGATGTTGCAGTTGTATCAACATCTGAATAACGACGAGTTGATGCAGGCTTACCTGCCAAACCTTTAGAAGTTTGGGGCTTAGCTGCTGCACCTTTACGTGCTGCCTTTTGCGCAGTCGTGTGACGTGCCTTAGGAGCTGATTCTTTAAATTCGGCAGCCTTCTTTGTGCGCTTAGGCTTTCCTGCTGATGCTGCGCGACGAGCTTTTCCGGGCGCGCTAGTACGTGGTTGTAGAGACATAGAAAATGCATACCAATCGAGACGACAAGCGCGTCTCGGGTATAGCTCGCACTTTT
Organism: Candidatus Planktophila sp.; assembly: GCA_044232665.1. Taxonomy (GTDB): domain Bacteria; phylum Actinomycetota; class Actinomycetes; order Nanopelagicales; family Nanopelagicaceae; genus Planktophila. The sequence continues at coordinate 10,624 of JBIILL010000028.1, forward strand.
GGCGGCTAGGGCGAAAATAAGACTCGCATGTAGTGCTGCATATAGCAGCACTTGGGGGAAGTACTTTGGTGCGGTCGCACCAACGGGTTAATTCTACCGTGGATTATTGAATCGAAAAACCAACAGGAAGTTCTAAACGATTGGCCGATAAAAGGGCTGAATTGGTCAAAATTTCATGGGTAGAACCATCGGCGACGATGACGCCACCCTTCAAAATTACCGATCGTGCACACAATTCATATGCGTACGGAAGATCATGGGTAACCATCACCATTGTTATGTCTAATGAGCGCAAAATGTCAGCTAATTCGCGACGGCTAGCAGGATCCAGGTTTGATGATGGTTCATCTAGAACAAGAATTTCAGGCTTCATTGCAAGCACAGTTGCAACCGCAACTCGGCGACGCTGCCCAAATGAAAGGTGATGCGGTGGTCGGTCTTTGAACTCAAGCATTCCAACTAGCTCAAGTGCCTCATCAACAATCGCATCAAGTTCTAAACCGCGCTTTCCCATATTGTAGGGACCGAATGCAACATCTTCACCAACAGTTGGCATGAAGAGTTGATCATCAGGATCTTGAAACACAATTCCAACTTTTGCGCGAATCTCTTTAATCGACTCTTTGTTTTTGGAATCAACTAATTGTCCGGCAACATGAATAGATCCATGAGATGTTGGATGAATACCGTTCATGTGCATAACAAGAGTTGTTTTACCCGCACCGTTTGGACCGAGCAGTGCAACTCGTTCTCCTTGTTGCACCGAAAGATTTACGCCGTAAAGTGCTTGATTACCATCAGGGTATGCAAACGCAAGCTCTTTAATTTCTAGACTTGGCGTAGTCATTACATTGTTCCAATCACTAGTTGTGTAATAAAAATTATTGCTGCAACCATTGGATAGATCATTGCGGTGATCCAAACTTTAGATTGAACTTTAGATGGTTCATCATGGGGCAGTACACCTTCGTATCCTCTTGAGAGCATAGAAAGATGAACTCTTTCTCCTCTTTCGTAAGAGCGAATAAAGAGCGCACCAGCTGCTGTCGCTAAAACCTTCCAGTGCTTGATACCAGTTGCTTCAAAACCTCGAGACTCACGAGCAACCTTCATTCTTTCCATCTCATCATTTACAACGTTGACATAGCGCAACATAAATGAGGCAATCTGAACCATCAGAACAGGAAGCTTAAGGCGCTCGAGTCCGCGAAGAATTTCACGAGCAGTTGTCGAGGTAGACAAAATAATTGCCGTCATTACGCCTAAGGTTCCCTTAACAACAATTCCAGAACCTGCGATCAAACCCTCGCGATAGAGATCAAAAGGCCCTACTTGCACTTTTTCACCTGTACCAAAAAAGGGCATCAGAATTGCGAAGAATACAAATGGAATTTCGATTAATGAGCGCTTAAAAAGAAGAGAAAAAGGAATCTTTGCGATTGTAACTACCGTCAACAACCACAAGAAGTAGGCGATAAAAGCTGGCCATGTCGTAACAGGGGTGGAGACAACAATCAAAATGAAGGCAATCGCTGCAATGATCTTTAAATGTGAAGGTAAAGAGTGAACTAAGGAATGGCGATGAAGGTAGAGCCGTTCACCTACATCATGACCGTGGTGATGGTTCTCCTGTTCAAGCTTAATTGCCATCCTTCTTTGGCTTACGGGCAATTAGTTTAAAACCAATTCCTGCAACTACTGCGGTCCCAATCACGCCAATTACTCCAGCTACGCCAACTGATGCGCGCTCATTCTCAATTCCCTTAACACCATAGTCGGCCAAAGTTCCATCAGCATTGGTGTGGTCTTTTGCTGTATCAATGAAACCAATATCTTGTGCAACTTTTTCTAGTCCATCAGGTGACGAAGAGGCGTAGAAAGAAACAACCCCAGCAAGAAATAGAGAAACGATGAAACCCGCGATATAGAACTTGCGATTAGTTAGCACTTCGGATCTCCAACTTTTGTACATTATTTTTCCACCCGTAAACCAAATCACTACGACTTGCCAAGACTGCACTGACTGTTAAACCAGTTAT
>JBIILL010000098.1:0-4177 GCA_044232665.1 Candidatus Planktophila sp.
CAGTTGCTGCAAGTGATGCTTTCTTCCCATTTGCTGATGGGCTGCAGATCTTGATTGATGCTGGAGTAACAGCTGTAGTCCAACCTGGCGGAAGTGTGCGCGATGAAGAGGTTATTGCCGCTGCACAAAAGGGCGGAATTGCAATGTTCTTCACCGGAACCCGACATTTTTCACACGCATAAATAGATAGGCTTTAACCATGAGCGCACAGATTCTAGATGGCAAGGCACTTGCATCAGCCATCAAAACAGAACTGACAAGCCGCGTAGTAGCACTCAAAGCAAAGGGAATTACACCAGGACTTGGAACTGTTTTAGTGGGAACCGATCCTGGCTCCATGTCATATGTCGGTGGAAAGCATCGCGATTGCAAAGAGGTTGGAATCAATTCAATTAGAGTTGATTTGCCAGAGAGTGCAACTGAAAAAGATGTGTTGGCAGCAATTGCAGATTTGAATTCATCTAAGGAGTGCACTGGATACATCGTGCAACTGCCTTTGCCAAAGGGAATAAACACTCAAAGAGTTTTAGAAGCGATTGATCCAAGCAAGGATGCTGATGGTTTGCATCCTCTAAACCTTGGCCGTTTAGTTGCAGGATATGACGCACCCTTGCCTTGCACACCACGCGCAATTGTGGCGTTGCTTGATCACTACAAGATTTCAACTAAGGGCGCTGAAGTAACTGTGATTGGACGCGGGCTAACTGTTGGTCGCCCACTTGGACTACTTCTTTCTCGTAAGCAAGAGAATGCAACAGTCACCTTGACTCATACAGGCACAAAAGATTTAACAAAGCACACAAAAAGTGCTGACATCGTCGTTGCTGCAATCGGACAGTCACATTTCTTAAAGGCTGAAATGATTAAGGAAGGCGCGGTTGTAATTGATGTTGGAATCTCGCGCACCGCAGAAGGCTTAGATGGTGATGTGTGTCCTGGGGTATATGAGAAAGCTTCATATGTTTCGCCAATGCCAGGTGGAGTTGGTCCGATGACTCGCGCGATGCTGCTGACAAATGTGGTTGATGCGTGCAGCTAAATAACCGCATACTTTCGATCATTAGTTATGTTGCCGTCCTGATCGGGGTGGTTCTTGGGGCCTCCGGCATAGTGCGAGGTGGATCACTCTTTATCGCAGCTGGCACCTTGGGGATCGCACTGAAATCTCGTAATTTTCGCCGCATAGAGTTTTATTTACCCGTTGTTATCGCGATAGCCCTTTTTGCGCTGGCAATTGCACTTCCTCGCGGACGATAGAGTTCACCTATTCGCAAATACGCATGAATGGAGTCGCTATGGGTGGCAAAGTCACAGTAGTCGGTGCAGGTTTCTATGGTTCAACAACAGCTCTTCGTTTAGCTGAATATGATGTTTTCGATACCGTGGTTTTGACCGATATCGTCGAAGGGAAGCCCGAAGGTTTGGCTTTAGACATGAACCAATCTCGTTCAATTGAAGGTTTTGAAACAAAGATTGTTGGCGCAACAACAACTGCTGAAGGTGCTGGCTATGAAGCTACAGCTAATTCAGATGTAGTTGTCATTACTGCAGGACTTCCACGCAAGCCTGGCATGAGCCGTATGGATTTGATCGGCGTTAACGCGGGAATCGTTCGCGGAGTTGCAGAAAATATTGCAAAACATTCACCAAACGCGGTCATCATCGTGGTTTCAAATCCACTTGATGAAATGACAGCACTTGCACAGCTCGCAACAGGTTTTCCAAAGAACCGCGTAATGGGTCAGGCAGGAATGTTGGATACTGCGCGCTTTACAAACTTTGTTGCAGAAAAGCTTGGCGTAAAGGTTGGAGCTGTTAAGACTCTGACACTTGGTTCACACGGTGACACCATGGTGCCAGTTCCAAGTCGTTGCACAGTAGATGGCAAGCCACTTAGCGATCTTCTTTCACCAGCAGAAATTGCAGATCTTGTTGATCGCACACGCAATGGTGGCGCAGAAGTTGTTGCACTACTCAAGACTGGTTCTGCTTACTACGCACCATCTGCAGCAGCTGCTCGTATGGCAAAGGCTGTTATTGAAGATTCAGGTGCTGTAATGCCTGTGTGTGCTTGGGTTGATGGCGAGTACGGAATTTCTGGTGTCTATCTTGGTGTTGAAGCTGAGATCGGTCGCACCGGTATCAAAAAAGTTGTTGAAGGAACATTGACTGATTCAGAAGTTGCAGCCCTTAAAGAGGCAGCAGAAGCGGTTCGTGCAAAACAAGCAGATGTTCAAACACTCTAAGTAGGGGAGCAACGATGAGCAAGATCAAGGTAACGGGCACTGTCGTCGAGCTAGACGGCGATGAAATGACACGCATTATGTGGCAGTTCATCAAGGATTCATTGATCCTGCCCTACTTAGATGTGAATCTTGAGTACTACGACTTAGGTATGGAACATCGCGATGCAACTAATGATCAGGTAACCATTGATTCAGCACATGCAATTCAAAAGCATGGCGTTGGTATCAAGTGCGCAACGATTACTCCAGATGAAGCCCGCGTTGAAGAATTTGGTCTTAAGAAGATGTGGAAGTCTCCTAACGGAACAATCCGCAATATTCTTGGAGGCGTAATCTTCCGTGAGCCAATCATTATCAGCAATGTTCCTCGTTTGGTCCCACACTGGACAAAGCCAATTGTTATCGGCCGTCACGCATTTGGTGACCAGTACCGCGCAACAGATTTCAAGGTTCCCGGTCCAGGAAAGCTAACAATTTCCTTTGTTCCTGAAGATGGATCTACTCCAATTAATACAGAAGTTTTCAAGTTCGAATCTTCAGGTATTGCAATGGCGATGTATAACGTTGATGATTCAATTCGCGACTTTGCCCGTGCATCTCTTAATTACGGACTTCTTCGCAAGTTCCCGGTTTATCTCTCAACCAAGAACACAATTCTTAAGGCATACGACGGTCGCTTTAAAGATATCTTTGAAGTGATCTATCAGGCTGAGTTTAGGACGCAGTTTGAGGCCGCAGGTATTTGGTATGAGCACCGCTTGATCGATGACATGGTTGCTATGTCACTTCGCATGGAAGGCGGATACGTCTGGGCATGTAAGAACTATGACGGCGATGTTCAATCTGACACCGTCGCACAGGGTTATGGCTCACTTGGTTTGATGACTTCAGTATTGATGACACCAGATGGAATGATCTGCGAGTCAGAGGCTGCTCACGGAACGGTGACTCGTCACTACCGCGATCACCAAGCAGGTAAGGCAACCTCAACAAATCCAATCGCTTCAATCTTTGCGTGGACTCAAGGTCTTGCACACCGCGCAAAGCTTGATGACAACGCAGAGCTTGCACAGTTCTGTGCAACGCTAGAGCGTGTATGTATTGAGACAGTTGAGCAAGGGAAGATGACCAAGGATTTAGCTGTTTTGATCTCAAAGACTGCTCCGTACCAAACAACACAGGAGTTCTTGAATTCAATTGATGAGAACCTAAAGAAGGTAATGGCTTAAGCCTTTTTGACTTTAACGAATAAGAAAAGCCCCGCTGATTTCAGCGGGGCTTTTCTTATGTTAGAAATGAATTAAATACGCTCACCTGTTGTTGAGTTGAACAAGTGAACAGATCCCTTAACAGCCTCGACAGTAATTGTGTCTCCTGGCTTTGGCGGATTCTTTGGATCCCAGCGAACAATTACTTGTGCACCTTCATCTGATGCATTAGCAAACTTAACTGTTGAATCAGCTGGCTTTCCGTATACGAAGGCATCTGAACCTAGTTCTTCAACAACTTCAACAAGAACATGGAAGCCCTTTGATGATGGTGTGAAGCCTTCTGGGCGAACACCGACAGTTACAGATGATCCTGCAGATGCTGGAACATCAATAGCTAGATCTCCAAGCATTGCCTTGCTACCGCTAACTGGTGCGATAAGAAGGTTCATGGCAGGGGATCCAATGAAGCCGGCAACGAAAGCGTTTACTGGGTTGTCATAAAGGTTACGAGGTGTATCAACTTGCTGGAGCAAGCCATCCTTCAATACTGCAACGCGATCACCCATAGTCATAGCTTCAACCTGGTCGTGTGTTACATAAACAGTGGTGATTCCTAGACGACGCTGCAATGCAGCGATCTGTGTACGAGTTGCTACACGCAACTTCGCATCAAGGTTTGATAGTGGTTCATCCATAAGGAAAACCTGTGGTTCGCGAACA
>JBIILL010000099.1:0-4158 GCA_044232665.1 Candidatus Planktophila sp.
ATTTGATCCAACTCAGTACGGAATGGCTGCTCGTTACGATGCAGAAGGAAACTTCATTTACCCTGAAGGTTTTGATTCTGACTCACAAGAGTGGAAGCCAGGATATGAAACACAGCGCGAAGAGTGGGAAAAGCAGTACGCCCAAGCGCAAGAGCGTTTCATGGCACACAAGAAGCAGAAGTCTGAAGCAAAGGTTGCTGATGCAGCCGCTACTCCAGCCGAAGGCGCAGAAGAAGTTGTTGCTGCCGAATAAATAAGAAGACTCTATGAAAAGGCCTCGCGTAACTGCGGGGCCTTTTTCATTCTCCGACTATTCTTTGAGCATGCGGGTCATCGGTTTAACTGGGGGCATTGGTTGCGGCAAGTCGCTGGCCGCACAGTACTTTGCTGAGCTCGGTGCACTTGTAATTGACGCCGATCAATTAGCGCGCACTGCAATTGAACGAGGGTCGGATGGCTTTGATGAAGTTGTTGCTTTATTTGGTGATTCGATTTTAAAGGATGGAAACATCGATCGCAGAGCATTGGGTGAGCTGATATTTAAAGATGCAAAAGCTAAAACACAGTTAGAAAGTATCATTCATCCATTCGTCCGCCGAGAGTTTGAAGGAGCGGTCGCATCGCTAAAGGGTGATCAAGTTCTGGTGTATGAGATTCCATTATTGGTTGAAACAAAAGCACATGAAAGATTTGATGTTGTGATAACTGTTGAATCTGAAATGGAAAACCGTATTGCGCGCTTGCGGGGTAGGGGAATGCATATTTCAGAGATCGAGGGCCGGATTGCGGCGCAGGCTACTCGTGAACAGCGCATCGAGGTCGCAGATTTCCTCATAGAAAATGATGGAAGTGAAGATGAGCTGCTCCGCCAGGTCGAAAACATTTGGGATAGCCTCCACGATAATTAATAAGTAGGCTTACCAAATGCGCCCAATATCTGATCTACAACGCAGAGTTGAGCCCTTTCAGGTAATCAGTGACTATGTTCCGGCTGGCGATCAGCCTGATGCAATCGCTGAAATTACAAAGCGAATCAATGCTGGAGAAAAAGATGTAGTTCTCCTCGGTGCTACCGGTACCGGAAAGTCTGCGACAACTGCCTGGTTAATTGAGCAGTTACAACGTCCAACTTTGGTACTTGCACCTAATAAGACCCTTGCCGCTCAGTTAGCTAATGAGTTCCGGGAGCTACTACCTAACAACGCGGTTGAATACTTTGTTTCTTATTACGACTATTACCAGCCAGAGGCATATGTACCACAGACAGATACATTTATTGAGAAGGATTCAAGTGTTAACGAAGAGGTTGAGCGCCTGCGCCACTCTGCGACAAACTCACTCTTAACTCGTCGAGATGTCATAGTGGTTGCAACTGTCTCTTGTATTTATGGACTTGGCACTCCGCAGGAGTATGTGGATCGAATGGTTCGCCTTCGTGTTGGTGAAGAAATCGAGCGCAATGCTTTGCTTCGCAGATTCGTAGATATTCAATACAAACGCAATGACATGGCCTTTGAGCGAGGAACATTCCGCGTGCGCGGGGACACGATCGAGATCATTCCCATGTATGAAGAGTTAGCTATTCGCATTGAGATGTTTGGTGATGAGATTGAGAAGCTGACAACCCTTCACCCGCTCACAGGGGAGATCATTAGAGAAGAAGAAGAGATCTTCATCTTCCCTGCCACGCACTATGCCGCAGGTCCTGAAACGATGAAGCGAGCTATTGGTGATATTCAGGATGAGTTACAGATTCAGTTGAACCTCTTTGAAAAGCAGGGCAAGTTGCTTGAAGCGCAACGACTTCGCATGCGCACAACATTTGATATTGAGATGATGGAGCAAATCGGATTTTGTAGTGGCATCGAGAACTATTCTCGCCACCTTGATGATCGCGCTGCAGGATCTGCGCCACACTGCTTGCTTGATTATTTCCCTGAAGATTTCTTAGTTGTTATCGATGAGAGTCACGTAACAGTTCCACAGCTTGGTGCAATGTTTGAAGGCGATGCATCTCGCAAGCGCACATTGGTTGAGCACGGATTTCGCTTGCCTAGCGCCTTGGATAATCGGCCACTTAAGTTTCCAGAATTCTCTGAACGAACCGGACAAACTCTTTATCTTTCTGCAACACCGGGTAAGTATGAGATGGCCAAAGTTAATGGCGATGTCGTGGAACAGGTTATTCGTCCAACAGGTTTGGTTGATCCACAAATTGTTATTAAGCCTATCAAGGGCCAGATTGATGATCTGCTCAATGAGATTAATATCCGTGCAGCCAAAAATGAGCGCGTCCTAGTAACTACTCTTACTAAGAAGATGTCAGAGGATCTAACAGATTACCTGCAAGAGCGCGGGGTCAATGTTCGTTACTTGCACTCAGAAGTAGATACCTTGCGCCGAGTTGAACTACTTCGTGAACTTCGTACTGGTGATTACGATGTATTGATCGGTATCAACTTACTTCGCGAAGGTCTGGATCTACCTGAAGTTTCGCTTGTTGCAATTTTGGATGCCGACAAAGAGGGCTTCTTGCGTTCATCAACATCATTGATTCAAACTATTGGCCGTGCTGCTCGTAACGTATCGGGTGAGGTTCACATGTATGCAGACCGGATTACCGATTCAATGGCTAAGGCGATTGATGAGACAAACCGACGTCGCGCAAAGCAGGTTGCCTATAACCTGGAGCGAGGCGTTGACCCTCAGCCATTGCGCAAAAAGATTGCAGATATTACCGATCTGATTAACCGCGAGAGTGAAGATACCGAAGAGCTTTTGTCCCATGAAAAGGGCGGGGCCAAGAAAGTTGGCGCATCATCCGGAATTTACGATAAATCCTCCGTCTCTTTGCCGCGCAAGGATCTGATCGCGTTGATAGGCTCGCTCACCGATCAGATGCGAAATGCAGCATCGGAACTTCAATTTGAGGTCGCCGCACGTCTGCGCGATGAAATCAAGATATTGAAGAAAGAGCTACGAATGATGGAAGAGGCCGGGGTTTGAGTATCGATAAGTTGGTTGTGCGCGGAGCACGCGAACACAACCTCAAAAATGTTTCCATCGAACTGCCTCGAGATGCCTTAGTTGTATTTACAGGGTTATCAGGCTCAGGAAAGTCTTCTCTTGCCTTTGACACAATCTTTGCCGAAGGTCAGCGTCGCTATGTTGAATCACTGTCAGCATATGCGCGCCAATTCTTGGGCCAGATGGATAAGCCAGATGTTGATTTCATTGAAGGTCTTTCACCTGCAGTTTCAATTGATCAGAAATCAACCAACCGAAATCCTCGATCAACCGTCGGAACAATTACTGAGGTCTATGACTATTTGCGTCTGCTATTTGCTCGTGCGGGCCGACCACACTGTCCTAACTGTGGCAATGCTGTTACCCGTCAATCACCACAGCAAATCGTGGATCAAATTCTTGAGCTTCCACCAACAACAAAGTTTCAAGTTTTGGCACCGGTCATTCGTGCTCGCAAGGGTGAGTTTGTTGAATTGTTTAGTGATTTGATCACACAAGGCTATTCACGTGCTCGTGTGGATGGAGAAGTAATTCAGCTCTCTGATGCACCAAAGCTTAAAAAGCAGGAAAAGCACACAATCGAAGTTGTTATCGATCGCTTAACTGCAAAGGCTGAAAGCAAGACTCGTCTTACAGATTCAATTGAAACCGCATTGCGTCTTGCATCCGGAATTGTTGTGTTGGATTTTGTTGATGCAAAGGGTGCGGACAAAGAGCGCACCTACAGCGAGCATCTTGCCTGTCATGACTGCGAGCTTTCATTTGAGGAGTTAGAGCCTCGTTCTTTCTCATTCAACTCACCATTTGGAGCATGTGCTGAGTGTTCAGGTATTGGTACAAAAAAAGAGGTAGATGAAGATCTCATCATTCCTGATGACTCAATCTCGATTAATGATGGTGCTATCGCACCTTGGTCTGGTGGCCAATCATCAGATTACTTCCTGCGTTTACTAGAAGCTCTAGCCAAAGATTTGCCATTCTCACTGGATACGCCATGGAAGAAGATTTCTGTAAAAGCGCGTGAAGCAATCCTTAACGGCTATGAGTATGAAATTAAGATGAAGTACAAGGGTCGCTATGGCGCCCGTAATTACACAACAGGCTTTGAAGGTGTTATTCCTTTTATTCACC
>JBIILL010000100.1:0-4150 GCA_044232665.1 Candidatus Planktophila sp.
CAGATGGACCAAAAGCTTCTCCTGGCACAGCTGCAACCTCAACCTCTTCAAGTAACAAGGTTGCTAATTCTGCAGATGTCATAGGTGTTTTCCCACGGATAGTCGTGCCCAATACACCCTTGACTGATGGATACACATAGAAAGCACCAGTTGGTGTTGGGCATTCAAAGCCTGGGATCTCGTTTAGTAAATCAACAATCAACTTGCGGCGGCGATTAAATGCTTCACCCATGGTGTGCACTGCATCCAAGTTTCCAGTCAATGCAGCAATTGCTGCACGCTGTGAAACATTTGAAACATTTGACGTTAAGTGTGATTGCAAGTTAGTTGCAGCCTTGATGACATCCTTAGGTCCGATCATCCAACCTACACGCCATCCAGTCATTGCATATGTCTTTGCAACACCGTTAATGATGATGCAGGTGTCTGCGAGCGCTGGAACAACAACTGGAAGTGATGGCGCTTGTGCACCGTCATATAGCAAGTGCTCATAAATTTCATCGCTAATGATCCAGATGTTGTTCTTAACAGCCCATTCACCAATTGCCTTCACTTGCTCTGCTGAATAAACAGAACCTGTTGGGTTTGATGGAGAACAGAAAAGTAGCGCCTTAGTTTTTGGCGTGCGAGCAGCCTCTAGTTGTTCAACTGAGACTAAATAGTTTTGGGTTTCATCAGCAAAGACTTCAACAGATACTCCACCAGCTAATTTGATGCACTCTGGGTATGTAGTCCAAAATGGTGATGGAAGTAGTACTTCATCGCCTGGATCAATAATTGTTGCAAATGCTTGATACACAGACTGCTTTCCACCATTTGTTACAAGTACTTGGTCAACGGTGATGTCATAGTTACTGTCACGCTTTGTCTTTGCAACGATCGCTTCACGCAGATCTGGTAACCCTGGTGTTGGTGTGTAGCGATGGTTTGCTACAACCTTGGTTGCTGCAGCAGCTGCTTCAACGATGTAATCAGGTGTTGGAAAATCTGGTTCACCTGCACCAAAGCCGATTACTGGGCGACCAGCTGCTTTGAGCGCCTTTGCTTTTGCATCAACGGCCAAAGTGGCTGATTCTGCGATAGCTGCGATGCGGGCTGAGATACGTGGAGTCATAGGCGTAAGTCTGCCGTATTTCACGCGCGAGTTAGACCTGAACCCCACCTTGCCTCTACACTTCGACGCTCACGAGGGTTTGCTTTTCCCTATGGTTTTGCCATGCTCTCGCGAAGGGCAGTAGCTCAATTGGCTAGAGTTGCCGTCTCCAAAGCGGCCGGTTGGGGGTTCGAGTCCCTCCTGCCCTGCAAGATGTAATAAAGAAGTATCCGTGAAGTATCGAAAGGAATGACGATGACAGAGTCAGTTGAACAAGTAGCCGAGAAGCTCGGTCTATTTGCGCGCGTTGGACTTTTCTATCGCCAAGTAGTTTCAGAGCTTCGCAAGGTTGTTTGGCCTACACGTAATCAGCTAACAACTTACACAGCAGTTGTTCTTGTATTCGTGTCATTCATTATTGCCGTTGTATCTCTCATCGACCTTGTTCTTGGAAGACTCGTCTTCTGGGTATTTGGATAAAGGAAAATAATGACTGAAGAGATCAAGGCAGACGCATTTGAAGCAGCCTTAGCTGCCAATGCGACAGAGATTTCAAATCCTGTAGTTGAAGAAGAGATCGTTGAAGTACCAGTTGCTTCAACTGAGCCTGAACTTGCGCTCGCTTCAGATGAAGATGGCGACATCGAATCAGATGAGAATGATCCAAACGCAGAATTCCGTCGCACCCTGCGCACAGCACTTGGCGACTGGTATGTAGTCCACTCTTATGCAGGATATGAGAAGAAGGTTAAAGGCAACCTACATAACCGCATCATGTCACTCAACATGGAGGATTACATCTTCCAGATTGAAGTACCCGAAGAAGAGGTCAAGGAACTTAAGAACGGCCAGTTCAAAATGGTTAAGCGCAACATCTACCCAGGTTATGTTCTTGTTCGCATGGATTTAACTGATGAGTCTTGGTCAGCAGTTCGTAATACCCCTGGTGTTACAGGCTTTGTTGGCAATGCTCATCACCCATCACCACTGAGCATGGATGAAGTTGAAAAGATTCTTGCACCACGTCCACAGAAGAAGCTAGATAAGGATCAAATCCGTCTTATTGACTTCGAAGTTGGCGAGTCAGTAACTGTTATGGATGGCCCTTTTGCAACGCTGCCAGCATCGATCTCAGAGATCATGCCAGAGCAAGCAAAGCTCAAGGTTCTTGTTTCAATCTTCGGACGCGAAACACCTGTAGAACTTTCATTTGCCCAAGTACAAAAGATTTAATTAAGAAACCAAGAAAAAGAGGAAACAGAAATGGCACCAAAGAAGAAGGTAACCGGCTTCATCAAGTTGCAGATTCAGGCTGGAGCAGCAACACCTGCACCACCAGTTGGTCCTGCGCTAGGTCAGCATGGTGTCAACATCATGGAGTTCGTGAAGGCATATAACGATGCAACAGCATCACAAAAGGGCCAGATCATTCCAGTTGAGATCACTGTCTATGAAGATCGTTCATTCACATTCATCACCAAGACACCTCCTGCATCACGTTTGATCTTGAAGGCTGCTGGCGTTGATAAGGGATCAGCTGTTCCTCACAAGACTAAGGTTGCAAACATCACCATGGCTCAGGTCCAGGAGATCGCAACACAGAAGATGGCCGACCTCAATGCAAATGACATTGATGCAGCATCAAAGATCATTGCGGGCACAGCTCGTTCAATGGGAATCACTGTAAACGGATAATTAAATTTCTCAACACCAAATTGGTGAAGAGATGTGGGAGAACCTCGCTGGTTCGCTAACCACAACCTTACGAAAAAGAGGATGAAATGAAGCGCTCAAAGAAATACTTAGCGGCAGCTGAAAAGGTAAAGAAAGATCACCTATACACACCGCTACAAGCAGTAACACTTGTGAAAGAAACATCAACAGTTAAGTACGACGCATCTGTAGAAGTTGCACTAGTACTTGGTGTGGATCCTAAGAAGGCTGATCAAGCAATCCGTTCAACAGTTAACCTTCCACACGGAACTGGTAAGACTGCGCGCGTTTTGGTTTTCGCGAACGGTGCAAATGCTGATGCAGCTCGCGCAGCTGGTGCAGATATCGTCGGTGGAGATGAACTCATTGAAGAAGTTTCAAAGGGCCGTCTTGATTACGATGCAGTAGTTTCAACACCAGATCTCATGGGTAAGGTCGGTCGCCTCGGTAAAGTTCTAGGACCTCGTGGTTTGATGCCAAACCCAAAGACAGGAACTGTTACAACAGATGTTGCTAAGGCTGTTGAAGACATCAAGGGCGGAAAGATTGAATTCCGCATTGATAAGAACTCAAACCTTCACTTCCTCATCGGCAAGGCTTCATTTACTGCAGATCAACTTGCAGATAACTATGCAGCTGCGATGGAAGAGGTACTTCGTGCAAAGCCAAACTCTTCAAAGGGTCGCTATGTACAAAAGGCTGTAGTTTCAACAACGATGGGACCTGGAATCGCTATTGATCCAAACCTAGTTCGCGAACCATCAGCTAACTAATAAGTATTGAAAAGAAGGGCCTCGGCATTGCGCTGAGGCCCTTTTTATTTCCCTCTCAAGGGTTCAAATCGAATTAGACTTTAGTCATGGCATCAATCGTTGAAACCGCACCTCTTGTATTAAATGTTGGTGTTGTGTTAACCGCTGCAGCGACAATGGGTTTTGCCGCGCGAAAATTGGGACTGCCATCTGTAATCGGATATCTGGTTACGGGCCTATTGGTTTCTCCATTTACCCCAGGATTTGTTGCAGATAACAATCAACTCGCATTACTTGCCGATATTGGTGTTGTTTTACTTCTCTTTGAAGTAGGAATCGAATTAGATCTACGCAAGATAACTCGTGAGCAGAAAGGACTTCTTTGGGGAGTTCCTGCGCAAATGGGATTTGGATTTTTAGTCGGAACTCCTATTTTTCTTTGGCTAGGGATACCAATCTTTGGAGCACTTCTGATGTCCCTATCGATTGCAATGTCTTCGAGCGTTGTAATTGTAAACATCACGCGTAGTCCAAGACGCGCCACAGATACACCAACAGAAGAAGCATTATTGGGTTGGTCTCTGATGCAAGA
>JBIILL010000029.1:0-12241 GCA_044232665.1 Candidatus Planktophila sp.
TGGGTCTGTTGTAACAGCAGCACCATCTACTACGAGCACAGCAGGGAATGAAACAGTTGAGCCAGCAGCAGCGTCGATGCGATCAACGATTACTGTGTCGCCAACTGCGACCTTCTCCTGGCGTCCACCAGCTTTAACGATTGCGTACACGTGTTGCTCCAGTTCAGTTTCTAAGCCTTGACCTAAATGAGGTCCGTGGGCAGAGGGTAAGCGTACGCAAGCGTGTGCTTACCGGTCAAATTACGATTGCACGATCCTGGTCACAGCCTTTTCTAGGGCGTAAATGGGGTCACTTGCCGCGCCTTTAACTTCAGCATCTGCCTGGGCAATTGCCCCCACAGCATCGGCAATTTGGGCTGGGCTCCAGCGATTGAGCTGCCTTCTGGCCTTATCGATCTGCCAAGGAGCCATTCCTAGTTGTCCTGCTAATTCAAAAGATTTTTGATTGCGATTTGCACCAGAAACCTTTGCCAATGAACGAAGTGATGATGCGATCGCGCTCGTAATCATCACTGGGTCTGTTCCTGTCTCAAGTGCGCTTCGGAGGGAAATAAGTGCTGCCGATAAATTTCCATCTAATGCTGCATCTGCAACATCAAAACCTGTGGTCTCTATTCGACCTTGGTGATAGGTATCAACCATCGCTTCATCAATTAAACCAGATGGTGCATCTGCTGCAATTTGTCCTACTGCACCTTGTAGTTCGCGGAGATCATTTCCGAGTGCACCCACTAGCGCTGCAATCGCACCGGCTGATGCTTTTCGTCCTAAATCTAAAAACAGGGACTTAACAAAATCCTCTTTTTCGGCTTCCTTCTTTAATGGATCACAGGCAATTATTTCTGGCTGTGCTTTTTTAATAGTATCTAGGAGTGCCTTGCCTTTAACGCCACCTTTGTGAACAAAGATCACTGTTGTAGTTGGATCTGGTTGCCCGATGTAGCGAGTAATTTCATCGCGATTATCTTCAGGCAAATCTTGCAAGTCACGGATGATTAAGGCACGTCGCTCAGAAAACAATGATGGCGCAAGTGCATCTGCAATATCGCCCACGATTGTGTCAGCTGCAAACAAGGTAGTTATCTCAGCATTTTCATCTTTTAGCTGGGCATTCAACTTTGTTAAGGCGCGATCTGCGAGTGCAGACTCAGAGCCAAGGATCAAATACAACGCATTCATTGCACTCCCCCTAGCTCCAGTAGAACAACCTAATTGTTCCTTTACTTTTCCGAACCCGCAGATGATGGACCTTAGCCGTTATGGCCACTGCGCCATCTATGTCTGTTCGAACAACTTGTGTGCCGAGTCTAGTCAATGAGGCAATAGTTTCTGGTGCGGGGTGGCCATAAGAGTTCTTAGCCCCAACGCTTATCACCGCTATTTGGGCCGATAGAGCCTTCATTAATTCCTGATCCTGATACTTGGAACCGTGATGGCACACCTTATATATGTCCACTGTGCGAACCGATCCCAGAATTTCACGTTGGGCGGGAGGTTCAAGATCACCAGCGGTGAACATGCTCCAATCAGCTGTAGTCACAAGCATTGCAATACTCGAGTTATTAATCTGCGAACCATCGCCAGGCATTGCTGCAAAATTATTAGTTGTGTTTTCTGGCCATAAAATTTCAAATTGAATCCCTGCGATTTGGGAAACCAAACCTTTTTGCACCGTAATGATTTCACTCTCACGCAAAAGCATTAAGGCATGCGTGCTCTCTAGTAAGGGTTCTAGATTGTTACTGATCCAAACCTGACCTACTCGTCGTGATTGTAAGAGACCTGACAATCCCCCAACGTGATCAGCATGAAAATGCGACAGAATGAGAAGTGGAACCTCTTTGATTCCTAAATTTCTTAGGCATTTATTTTCAGCCACAGGATCCGGCCCAACATCGATCACTATCCCTCGGCCATGATGCAAATTAATAACCATTGAATCGCCCTGACCAACATCACAATTTGCGATCTGCCAATCACCTGCTGGCCAACGCTGTAACCAAGTTAGCGAAAGAATTATTACAACAATAACAGCCGTACTACTACGCCAGTTTTTCTTGAATAACCACAAGAATCCCACCAAGGACGCAACGATCGCAAAACCAATTGTTCCATTGTGAATCGTTAGTACTGGAAACTCTGAACTCCAATGCGCAATTGCCGCAATAGCACCTGCTGGAACTCTGATGATGAAGACCAAAATTGATGTCAAAACTGGTGCAAAAGGTGACACCAATGCCCCTATGAAGCCCACAATTGTTATCGGAGCAACAAATGGCGCTGCAAGTAGGTTTGCAAAAATACTCATGGGAGATAGATATCCAGATAGCGCAACCAAAATAGGAGCGCAAAAAACGATTGCAGCAATCGGGGGTGCTAGAGCTCCAGCTAATTTCTTGTGGGTCGGCAGATGGACCTCAATAACCGGTGCAAATAAGAGTAACCCTGCAGTTGCAAGAACTGAGAGGGCAAAACCAGCATCGCGGGATTGCCAGGGATCTGCCAACACAACAGCTGCAATTGCAAAACCTAAAGCCGGCAATGAATCTGTTTTCCGTTTTGTTGCATGGGCCGATAGAAGTACCGCTGCCATGGCCGCTGCTCGCAAGACTGATGGTGAAGGTCTAACTAGTGCAATAAAGCAGGTTAGAGCAATTGCCGTCGCAATCATTCGATACCTGGTGGAGCGAATTAGAAACTGCATGCACCACAAAACAAAGCTAGAAACTATTGCAAAATTTGCACCGCTCACCGCAACCAAGTGCGTAAGACCAGATCTTTTCATTTGATCTTTGAACTGCGCACTTTGCTTTGAAGTATCACCAAGCACCATTCCGGGTATCAAAGTCCCGGCATCTCCATCACCAGAATGAGTGCGCAAACCTGTTCTGATCGCACCTAGTGCAGATGCCCACCGTGAAGCCGGCGTTACCACTTCCATTTCTTTATCAACCAGCAACATGGCAGCAACTCGTGATTCTTTTGTCTCTACTACCCGAGCAGTTGCTCTGATTGTTTGACCCGGAAGTAGCTCGACCCTTTGCTGCGAGATGATTCGAACTGGGACACGTAATTGAAAGTGTTTCTTGTCGATATCAAATGCCAATAACCTAGCGGTAAATGAGTACTTCCCAGAGACGCTCTGGCTCGGATCTGTCATAACTTGGGCAGTGAAATTAACTTGTGAATCAAAGTGTTGGGCGATTGCAGAGCTCTCAAGTGATGCCTGGCGGATAGACATTGCCGTAGCACCAACAAGAATAGCTACAATAAAAACTAGTAATCGGGCTTTTCGAATACCAATCGGAATCAGTATGAGCGCAGCAACACAAATACGCCAAGGCGAAACAGCGCTCTGCAACAAAGCGCCACTCCACAGAGCAACCCCAAGTGCTACCGCTTTGTAGTCAATTAAATCCTGACTTTTGCTTTGATTTGCGCGAATTTTGCAGCACCAATTCCGCTCACCTTTTGTAGATCATCAATTGTTAGAAAAGATCCATTAATTTTTCGGTAATCAACAATGCGTTGGGCAATAACAGGTCCCACGCCATCTAACGCATCTAGTTGCCGGGCAGTTGCCCTGTTGATGTTTATTGGTCCTGAACGCACTGCCTTTGAAACTCGAACGCCATTGCTGTTAACAATGGTTGAGTCAACGTAAATCTGCTCACCATCATTTAAAACACGAGCAAGATTGATTGTGCTCAAATCCGCACCCGGCGCACTATCTCCTGCAGCTTTGATCGCATCAATGACTCTGGACTTTCCGGTCAGTGTGTAGACGCCCGGCTTGTTTACTGCGCCAGTGACATCAACAAAGATTTCAGGCTCTGCGATAGTTATTGGAACAACCTGCATTGCCTCGTTTGGTTGCGAATTGCCTCGTGCAACTATGAATACTGATAGCAAAAGCAATAGAGAGCCAATTATTAACAGGGCTCGTTTCTGAGTTTGAGAGTAGTGAAGATCAAACCACCAATTTTGTAACGATTCGAAGGCATTGCGCAGCTGTTCCATTGCCGCATTGTGATTTGCAGGCTAAGAGCCCAGGTGCGCTTCCTAATTAATTGTTGATAACGATATTTACAAGCTTTGGAGCACGTGTAATGACCTTATTCACGCTTGCTCCAGCCAATGCTTCAATAACACTCGGCAAGGCAAGTGCAGCCTTTTCTAGGTCGGCATCGGAAATTGTTGGGGAAACATCGAGTCGATCTTTAATCTTTCCATTAATTTGAATGACAGCGGTAACAGCATCTGCCACAAGTAGCTTCTCATCAACTGCAGGCCAACCAGCAAGTGCAACACATGGCTTGTGGCCTAGGCGCTCCCACATCTCTTCTGCTGTAAAGGGGGCAACAAGTGAAACCATAATTGCAACTGCTTCTACCGCTTCACGAACTGCAGGATCTGCTGCGCCGCATCCAGAATCAATTGCCTTGCGTGTGGCATTAACAAGCTCCATTACGCGTGCAACTGCAACGTTAAAGCGGAATGATTCAACAGCAAAAGAAGCATCGTGCAGCGCTTTATGAGTTGCCTTACGCAATCCAAGATCGCCCTTACTGAAATCAACACCAGGTGCACTTGTCACATCACCGGATAATCTCCAAGCGCGAGTTAAGAATTTGACTGAACCAGATGGTGAAACATCAGACCAATCAACATCATCTTCTGGCGGTCCAGCAAAAACCATTGATAGACGAATTGCATCAACACCATGATTTTCAAGTTCATCTGAGAGTCGAACTAAATTACCGCGGCTCTTAGACATTGCAGAGCCATCCATGACAACCATTCCTTGGTTGAGTAAACGTGTGAAGGGTTCATTGAAATCAACCATTCCCATGTCATTTAAAACCTTTGTAAAGAAACGGCTATATAAGAGGTGCAAGATCGCATGGGTTACGCCACCCACATACTGATCTACTGGCAACCACGTATCAATACTCTTTTTAGAAAATGGCTCAGTTGCATTTGTTGGGTCTGCATAACGAAGGTAGTACCAAGAAGAGTCAACAAATGTGTCCATCGTGTCAGTGTCACGCTTTGCATCCGCAGAACACTTAGGACACTTAACATTTACCCAATCAGTTGCAGCACCTAGCGGTGAAGTTCCCTTGGGTTTTAAATCTAAACCTTCAGCATTTGGCAGGGTCAAAGGAAGTTGATCTGCAGGAACTGGAACTTCTCCGCATGATGGGCAGTGAATAATTGGGATTGGTGTGCCCCAGTAACGCTGGCGTGAGACTAACCAATCACGCAAACGATAGTTACGAGCTGCAGCGCCCTTGCCATCTGCCTCTAACTTCTTATTGATCGCAGTAATTGCTTCAGCCTTGTTTAAACCATTCAAAATATCTGAGTTAACAAGCTTTCCATCTCCACCTGTTGCAACACCTGAGGCATTGGGATCCTCTTCACCAGTTTCAACAACTACGCGAACAGGTAACTTCATAGCTCTAGCAAAATCTAAGTCACGCTGATCATGTGCCGGAACAGCCATAATCGCGCCTGTTCCATAATCTGCCAACACATAATCACTTGCCCAGATAGGCAACTTTTCACCGTTTACTGGGTTAATTGCATAACGATTTAAGAACACACCACTCTTCGGGCGATCTGTTGCAAGACGATCAATATCACTGGCCGCTTTGATTGTCTCCAAATACTTTGCGAACTCTGCTTCAACACCAGTTCCTTGAACAAGCTCTGCTGCTAATTCACTATCAACTGCAACAACCATAAATGTTGCGCCGTAAAGAGTGTCTGGGCGAGTTGTGTAAATAGTTATTGGCTCGGTGCGACCTTCAATTTCAAAATTAACATTTGCACCCGTTGAGCGTCCAATCCAGTTGCGCTGCATCGTTAGAACCTTGTCAGGCCAATGACCTTCTAATTGCGCCATGTCATCTAGCAAGCGATCTGCATAATCAGTAATCTTGAAGTACCACTGATTCAACTTCTTCTTGGTAACTGTTGAATCACAGCGCTCACATAATCCTGCAACAACCTGCTCATTAGCCAAAACTGTTTGGCAACCAGGACACCAGTTAACCGCTGAGTCCTTGCGATATGCCAAGCCTCGTTCGTAAAACTTTAGGAATAACCATTGGTTCCATTTGTAATACTCAGGGTCGCATGTGTTAAAGACACGATCCCAATCAAATGAACATGCATAGCGACGCATTGAAGCTTTTTGAACTTCAATGTTTTCATAGGTCCAAATACGAGGATCTGAATTACGTTTAATAGCTGCGTTTTCAGCTGGCAATCCAAATGCATCCCAACCAATTGGGTGCATGACGTTGAAACCCTTTTGCGCCCAGTAACGAGCAATTACATCGCCAAGTGCATATGCCTCGGCATGGCCCATGTGAAGATCACCTGATGGATACGGGAACATATCCAAAACATATTTTTTCTCACGTGTGTCATCTGCGCGACCAGATTTAAATGGTTGCAACTGATCCCAAACGGGCAGCCATTTTTCCTGCACGTAGGCAAAGTCATATGCCGCGTGCTCGCGCTCGTCATTCACGTTGTTATTCATATGTGGAGCTAAGGGGATTTGAACCCCTGACCCCCTGCATGCCATGCAGGTGCGCTACCAGCTGCGCTATAGCCCCGTTTTTTGTGCGAGTGCAGACCTTACCGCATCTCCCAGCGTTGGACTTAAGCCGAAGTAGCACCACTTTCTTCGCCATAGACAGGTTCTGGAATAGATCCTGCGTTATGTTCAACCAAACTCCACTGACGGGGATTGCGTTCCAGGATTGACCACGATGCATTTGAAAGTCCACCGATGACACCCCAATGAGAGAGTGGAAGTTGCAAGAGTGCGCCGAGAATACATCTAGCTGTTCCACCATGTGTTGCGACAATTAAAACTTGATCTGTTTTATCGCCCAGTGCTTTCTTGATTGCACGAATTGCACGCTCTGCTACTTCAGTACGTCGCTCACCGGTTGTACCGGCAGGATTATCTTCTCCATCAATCCAGCGAATAAAGTTTTGAAGGTCTTCCGCGCGATTTTCTGCGCCAGTTTTACCTTCCCATAATCCACCATCTGTTTCCCGAAGATCTGCATCTATCTCAACACTTAGCCCAGTTAAATTAGCAAGTTCCTGGGCGGTATTTCGAGCACGTCCCAAATCGCTAGAAATAATTGCTGTCGGATTCATTCCTGCAAGAATTTGAGCAGCGTGCTTTGCTTGAAAAACGCCGACATCATTTAAATCAATATCTGAATGTCCTTGAAAACGATTAACGACATTCCAATCTGTTTGGCCATGTCGCCATAGAACAACTCTATTAGCGGCCATTTACTGCAGCCTCTTTCACAGCCTCCAACTCGATTGTTGGGCAGTCATTCCACAAACGATCCAACATGTAGTACTTACGCAGTTCTGCGCTTTGCACATGCACAACTAAATCTGAGTAATCAAGAAGAATCCATTCAGCACCATGCTCGCGGCGAATTGGCTTATCCCCTGCTGCTGCAAGTTTGCGTTCTACTTCATCTGCAATCGAATCAACCTGTGCTTCGTTTTGACCCGTAACGATTAAGAAGACC
Organism: Candidatus Planktophila sp.; assembly: GCA_044232665.1. GTDB lineage: Bacteria > Actinomycetota > Actinomycetes > Nanopelagicales > Nanopelagicaceae > Planktophila. Next base: position 7,581 of record JBIILL010000029.1, read on the forward strand.
TCGCTTAGAACCAATTGATCAGAAAGGTCGAGGGCAACAACATCTACTGCAATCTTGTCGATGGCGGCGTGTGCTGCAATCTGAGTGATCTCGTGGGTTCTTTTGCTAATTGTCATAGAGGTTATTCTCTCGTATAAATGCAGCTACCGATGACGAAACTTCTGCGCTCAAACCTTCTCGAATTGTGGTCGCTGCCACTGGCAAAGCACCAATATCAATTCCATTTCCCACATATCCAGGACGTGAAATAACTACAAATTCGACCATTGTTCGTAGCTCATCGATTCGGTGCCATTGATCTAACTTGTCAGCCGTATCTTGTCCCACAATTAGATGTATTGAATCACCTGGGTAATTTTGAGCAACCGCTTCGACGGTATCAATGGCATAACTTGGTCCAGTTCGAAGCACTTCTATGGGATTAACTAGAACTTTGCTTGCAACATCTACAGGTAAATCAGAAAGAGCCAATTGGCACATCGCTCTACGTTGTTGGGCAGAGGCATGGGGTGCTTGGCTACGAAGTAATGGCTCACCTGCCGGAATAACTAAAAGTTGATCAACAATTTCTTTTTCAATCAATTGGGTAATTACATGCAGATGACCCAAATGAATTGGGTCAAATGTTCCGCCGTAAATACCTACTCGGGACAAATTAGTCTCGGTCTAGGCGAAGTACTAAGTAAAGAAGTGCGATAAAAACCACAAATGACATAACACCAAAAGCAAGTGGTGATGCTGGAAGTTCGCGCTGGATTTCTGATGCAAGATTGATCATGGGTGAAATACTACTACTTGCCTGCTAGTAGATCTTTAAACTTCGCCTCATCGATGACTGGCACGCCTAATTCCTGTGCTTTAGCTAACTTAGAACCAGGATCTGACCCCACTAAAACGTAATCTGTTTTCTTCGATACCGCGGATGCTGCTTTTCCACCATGGGCAGTAATGGTTTCTGAAATTCCATCACGACTAAATGATTCCAGCCCGCCGGTAACAACAAAGGTCAATCCGGCCAAAGTTTGAGGGAGTGCCTGAGTGGGTTCATTAATCATCCTCACACCCGCAGCACTCCACTTAGTAATAATCTCTTTATGCCAATCAACGCTAAACCATTCGACTATTGAGTCAGCAATTATTTGACCAACACCATCAACATCGGCAAGTTCTGTTGCCGATGCCTTTGAAATTGCATCAATAGAACCCAATGCAGAAGACAACCCTTGCGCCGCTGTTGGCCCAACGTGTCGAATAGATAGAGCAACCAAAGTTCGCCATAACGGCCTGGTCTTTGCTTCATCTAAGGCAGCAAGTAACTTGTCAACATTTGCTGCACGTGTTCCATCTTTCTTTGTGAAAAACTCGGATGTAACTAACTTGTCAGCGGTTAAATCAAATAGATCTGACTCATCGGTGATTATCTTGGAATCTAGCAATGCAAGAGCTGCTTCATAGCCCAGCACATCAATATCTAAGGCTGCACGGGAGCCGATGTAATAAATTCGCTCACGTAACTGCGCTGGACAACTTTTTGTGTTTGGACAACGAATATCAACATCGCCGTCAGTCATGGCGCGAAGTGCTGAGCCACAATCTGGACAATTCGTGGGCATTACGAAAGCTCTTTCTTTTCCAGTTCGCTTATCTATAACTGGGCCCAAAACTTCTGGAATCACATCGCCAGCTTTTCGAATTACAACTATGTCACCTATTAAGACACCTTTGCGAACAATTTCTTCGGCGTTATGCAGGGTTGCATTTGTAACTGTTGATCCGGCAACTTTTACCGGTTCCATAAAGGCAAATGGTGTTACTCGCCCTGTTCGCCCCACGCTTACCTTGATATCTAATAATTTAGTCGTTACCTCTTCAGGTGGATATTTAAACGCGATAGCCCACTTTGGAGCACGGGATGTAAATCCCAACTGTTGCTGCTGTGAGAGCGAATCAACTTTGATTACAACTCCATCAATTTCATGCTCAACATCGTGGCGATGATCTTCATAGTGCTGAATGAACTTTTCAACATCTTTGCGTGTGCCACACACTTTAAATCGATCGCTAGTTGGCAAGCCCAGTTTCTTTAATTCATCATATGCCCCGCTTTGAGAATCAAAGAAAATACCTTCCTTTGCCCCAACACCATGCACAACAACTGAGAGTGGACGACTGGCAGTAACGCGTGGATCTTTCTGTCGTAACGATCCAGCTGCACCATTGCGTGGATTTGCAAATAACTGCTTGCCGGATTCCTCTAAAGAATCATTGAGTTCATTAAAGGCTGCAATAGGAAAGAACACTTCTCCGCGGATCTCAATTAAAGACGGGAGCTTGTCCCCTTTTAAGGTGTGAGGCAGATTCTTAATTGTCTTAACATTTAAAGTTACATCTTCGCCAGTAACACCATTGCCTCGTGTTAAACCACGCACTAGCTGACCATTTTCGTAGGTCAAGTTAATCGCTAGGCCGTCGACCTTAACCTCACACAAATATGTAGGCTCTGAGATTTCTTTTTCAACACGATCAAACCAGGTGGCAAGCTCTTCTAGATCAAAGACATTATCAAGGCTCATCATCTTTTCAATGTGATCGCGTTGTTCAAACTGGGTAGAAAACCCACCTCCCACATGTTGGGTTGGTGAATCTGATTCGCGAAGTTCAGGATTTTTATCTTCTAAGACCTGCAATTTGCGCAATAACTCATCAAACTGAGCATCTGTGATGGTTGGTTGATCTAGGACGTAATACTTAAATTGATGATCCCGAATCTCATTAATCAACTCGGTCATGGCATGACGCGGGTTAGTGCTCATTCAGTCTCACTAATTGTTGCTGATCCAACTACGCGATCACCATCGTAAATAACCATTGCTTGCCCTGTTGCTAGTCCCAATAATGGCTCTTCTAGAGTGGCAACAAGCAAAGTTCCATCGAAGTAATAGCTGCATGGAAGTGCCGCGCCATGGGCGCGAATCTGCACAAATCCTTGCTGAACGTGATCTGTTACGGCTGGACCGCAGAACACTGGACGTTCACCACGCATTGTTGTGATTGCTAAATCTTCACGGGCACCAACAACAACGGTGTTTGTAACTGGTTCAATCTTTAATACAAATCGTGGGGATCCATCCGATGTTGGGACTGTAAGACCTAATCCTTTGCGCTGTCCGATTGTGTATGTGTATGCGCCTTTATGCTCGCCAATCTTCTTTCCATCTTGATCAACAATGGGGCCAACTTCACTGCCGAGGCGATCACGTAGCCAGCCCGCGTTATCTCCTGATGGAACAAAACAAATGTCATGACTATCTGGCTTTTGGGCAACTGCTAAGCCACGCATTTCTGCTTCGATACGAATATCAACCTTGGTTGAATCCCCCAGCGGAAATATTGCTCCTTGAATTTGCTCAATGGTTAAGACAGATAAAACATACGACTGATCTTTGGAGTGATCTACTGCGCGATGCAAAGTCTTTCCTTTTTCGCCAATCTCTGTTCTTGCATAGTGACCCGTAACAACACCGTCGAATCCCATTGCTCGTGCACGATCAAGGACTGCTGCAAACTTAATCTTTTCATTACAACGCAAACAAGGATTTGGAGTTCTGCCAGCTGCATACTCTGCTAAGAAATCTTCAACAACGCCATCGTGAAACTCTTCAGCCATATCCCAAATATAAAAAGGAATTCCGATCACATCTGCGGCACGGCGTGCATCATGTGAATCTTCGATTGTGCAACAGCCTCTGGCACCTGAACGATACTTCTGTGGATTTGCTGCAAGAGCTAGGTGCACTCCAATTACTTCGTGGCCAGCCTCTACTGCGCGAGCAGCAGCAACTGCAGAATCAACTCCACCACTCATTGCTGCGATTAGCTTCATTTGTTGGCCGCCCGTCCTCGGCTAATTACATCGGGCAATACTGACAAAACGAAATCAACATCTGCCTGCGTAGATGTGGCCCCAAAGGAGAAGCGAAGGGAGGATTGGGCTGTTTCTTCAGTGTGGCCCATCGAAAGAAGCACATGGCTTGCCTCATGCACGCCCGCGCTGCACGCCGATCCAGTTGAAGCAGAAACATGAGCGCCATCTAAAAGCAATAACAATGTATCGCTCTGAGTTCCAGGAAAAGTCACATTCACAATTCCTGGCAAGCGCTCACTCTTTTCACCATTTATATACGCATCTGGGATCAATCGCTTAACACCAGAAATAAACGCATCTCGTAAATCGCTAACTCTTTTAGCATCGTATGAATCAGCAACAGCTGTTGCAAAGGCAACGATGCTTGGGGCATTTAAGGTTCCGCTTCGAATTTCGCGCTCCTGTCCCCCACCATGCAGCAAAGCTGGGATTTCAAATGCGCGGCGCAAGATGAGAGCACCGATCCCAAGTGGTCCACCAATTTTGTGTGCGCTTAGCGTTAGTGCGATAACGCCTGATTTCTTGTATGACAGAGGTGTCTTTGTGAAACTTTGAACCGCATCTGTGTGAACAGGAATATCACCTGCGATCCTGACAATCTCTTGAATAGGTTGCAATACACCAGTTTCATTGTTGGAATGCATAATCGAAATAACAGCAATTTCAGATTCACGATCAGAGACAAGCCTGCGCAGGAACTCTAAATCAATAACACCATCTGATGTGACTGGAACAT